>JBCCJE010000296.1:0-6646 GCA_039027925.1 Bacteroidota bacterium | reverse complement strand
GGTAGACATATTTTGTACCAGCGTTTCCAAAAAATGGAAGATTTGGGTCATCTAATCCATCAATAAAAACGGAACTCCAAATTTCATGATTCTTACCAAACCCTGTTGCTGTTATGTTTCCAGAACCCAACAAGATTAGTGCTTTATTTTCTCCAACAAATAAGTTGATTTTAGGATGGAATAATGAAGATGTAGAAATGGATGATATTGAATAACTTTTTCCAACTCTACTTAAGTTTCCTGTTAGATTTCCTAAACTGCTTTCTAACATCTGTTCATCTACCAGAATAGAAATATTAATTATTCCTTTGGCTTGGAGTTGTCTCCTAACCTTTTCCTCCATAAAATGAAAATCAAAGGAATAGGTAGTTAGAATACAAGAATGAAATTCTTTATTGGGTATTTCGTCAAATAAGTTTCTTAATATCATTTTGAGAGCGAGTTTAAATATTCAATTCCGTCCTGAGTTAAGGTGTATTTATTTGAAGTTATTAATTGGGGTTTCCCCTGAAAATAGCCCAATCCCTTATTAGTAAAGGATTGGGCTATTTTAATGGGAAAAAATCACCCCAAAACGTAGCTAAAAGGCTATATTTTGGGGTAAACTAAATTTCAATCCCTCAAAGATAACAGAATTAAATTTTGCAATTCGAACTATTCTCCACCGATGCAGGTAGACATATTTTGTACCAGCGTTTCCAAAAAATGGAACTAGGTCAACTACGAGCAAGCCTACCAATTAAAGCACTTTCAAAGCTACTTCCCGAAGTAAAGAATAAAAGAGGCAACCAAATAGGAACTAAGCCTTGGTTTGACAATGAAGGAAAAGTAGCCTTACAATTTCTTAAAATGCATGAAGGATGTAGTGACCAAAAACTACTTCAACGAATTAACACGGATTGGTCGTTACAATTATTTTGTGGTATTCAACTAGGTTGGAATGAAGAGAATGCCTTCCATGAAGGTAACCGATTACTACAAGGAATTTGTTTCCACCAAAAACATTTTGGAAAACTTCGACAAGTAGGAGCTGATGCCATTTATGCCACTAACAAAAACCGAAAATTCTGTAAGCGATTCCATATTGCTACCTGCTTCAAGCCCAAAGGAAAGAGAAAACAAAATCAATTGCTTCGAAAACAAGAAGACTTAGCTCGGCAAGCTATTGGAAAAGTTAGATCAACAGTCTTAGAAGGTAGTTATGGTAATGATAAAAATCATTATAATCTACGAAAGGTAAAAGCTCGAAATCAAACAACTGAAATTTCCTATATCTTTTTTGGTATGATGACTGCAAATGCCATGAAAATAGCTAAAAGACGAATGGCCTTTGCACACAAACCACCAAATCCCAAATACGCTACTCGGGCAGCTTAAGCTTCATCCTTTTTATATGAAGACTGGATTTAAAGCACTCAAGCTAACAATTTGAGACTGGGAGGGTAATGCCTACAATTACAAAAAAATAATTAAAACAAGACATTTACATTCAAAAGATGATAACAAGCATGAAGCCCATTACCATCTTTATTTTTTATTTGCCAAATTTAATTCGGTCGGCTAATCCTGAAACCTTTTTCAGGGTAGACCCTAACTAAACTTAATTTTTGTGTATGTTGCCAAAGCAAACTATGCTTACGTACACGCTTAATTTAGAATTTAGAATTCTTAATTAAACAACCTTAGTTCAAAAATTCGTAGATACCAGCGATTCCTTGACCGCCACCTACGCAAGCTGTGACCATTCCGTATTTTTGATTTCTTCTTCTCATTTCGCCAAACAACTGTGTAGATAATTTAGCTCCTGTACAACCAAGTGGATGCCCTAAAGCAATAGCTCCACCGTTGACATTAACGATGTCAGGATTCAGTCCCGCCTCTTTAATTACAGCTAAAGATTGAGCCGCAAAGGCTTCATTCAATTCAATTTGCTCAATGTCATCCAATTTTAATCCTGCTTGTGCCAATGCTTTGGGGATGGCAGCACAAGGCCCAATGCCCATGTGAATAGGTTCTACGCCCGCAACGGAACAAGATACCATTCGAGCGATTGGTTCTAGGTTGAATTGTTTCACCATCTGCTCACTCATCACCATTACGAAGGCAGCCCCGTCGGAGGTTTGAGAGGAGTTTCCCGCCGTTACAATACCACCATTTTTAAATACAGGTCGTAATTTAGCGAGTCCTTCGATGGAGGTTGTTCTTCTGATACCTTCGTCGGTGTCCACTACAAATTCGTTGGTCACTCTTTTGTTGTCTTTTACGTAAACTTCCTTCACCGTAACTGGAACGATCTCGCTCTCGAAAAATCCATTATCAATAGCATTGATCGCCTTCATGTGGGAGTTGTAGGAGAACTCATCGGCTTGTTCCCGGGTGATGTGCCATTTTTCGGCAACTGCTTCTGCCGTTGCTCCCATACTCGCTAGGTAATTGGGTGTACTCGATGCTACTTTGTAACTAGGTGCCAACTTATAACCCGTCATCGGGATCATACTCATATTTTCCGTTCCACCTGCAATGTAGCAGTGTCCCATGCCAGCTTTGATTTTAGCTACTGCAATCGAAATGGTCTCTAGTCCAGAGGCACAGTAGCGATTGACGGTCATGCCCGGTACTTCTTTTCCCAACGCTCTGACGGATACTTGTCTCCCAATTTGGAATCCTTGTTCGCCTTCGGGGTTGGCGCAGCCGACGATAACGTCATCCACTAATTTGCCATCAAAGTTTGGCATTTGCTGCATCATGTGTTCGACGACGTCCACCGCCAAATCATCTGATCTATAAAATTTGAATCCGCCTTTTTTGGCTCTACCTACGGCGGATCTGTATGCTGATACGATATATGCTTCCATATTTTAATTGAAAATTAATAATTAAAAATTAAAAATTGAATTAAGGATACGTTGAAACTTTCAATTCTCCATTTTCAATTTTCCATTAGTTTCTTAGCGGCTTATTCGTCTGCAACATGTGCTGAATACGCTCCAAGGTTTTTTGCTCACCCGCCAGACTCAAGAAAGCTTCTCTTTCTACGTCGAGTAGGTATTGCTCACTCACCAATGGATTTCCACTAAGATCACCACCGCAGAGTACCCAAGCTACTTTTTTAGCAATCTTGATGTCGTGCTCCGAAGCGTAGCGACCTAGCATCAACTCATTGGCAGCAATGTAAGTCGCCGCTAGTCCGGTTTGTCCTAAGACCTTGATGTCGTTTCGTGGGGCAGGCTGCACGTAGTTAGGAGCTAGCTCCAAGACTTTTTTCTTCGCTTCCGCAATGTTGCGTTGGGTGTTCATTACCACAGTGTCTCTTCCTTGGAGAAGGTAGCCGTGTCCGTAGGCTTCGTGGGCCGAAGTACTTACGGCAGCCATGGCGATAGTTTTGAATTTTTCGATCAAGGTAGGAATCATCACATCTCCGTGACCAAATTCGTCAGAAGCTCTCAATGCAAATTCTTTGGTTCCACCGCCACCAGGCAATAGACCAATTCCTGCTTCCACCAAACCAATGTAGGATTCTGCCGCCACTAAGCCTGCGTCACAGTGCATCAAGGTTTCGCAGCCACCTCCAAAGACATACCCTTGCGTGGCAGCCACCACGGGAATAGCAGAGTATCGGCAGCGCATCATAGTTTGTTGGAAAACATTGACAGCATTGTTCAGCTCGTCCCACTCTTGTTGAAAGGCAAACATACCAATCATCATCACATTAGCACCTACCGAAAAGTTCTTAGCATTATTTCCGATGACTAGGCCTTTCCATCCATCTTCTTCTGCGATTCGAATAGCTTCGTTAATGCCAGTCAAAACCCCTTCTCCGATGGAGTTGGCTTTTGAGGTAAACTCTAAACACAAGACACCGTCACCAATATCGTGAAGCACTACTTCGCTATTTTTATAAACAGGTGCTTGCGCTCGCTGATTATCTAAAATGATAAATTCAGAAAGCCCCGGAATGATTTTGTAGGTTTTAGTAATTTGATTGTAAAAGCAAGGTTGCCCATTTTTAGTTTTATAAAAACTATCATTGCCAGCGGCAGCCATTTCTTTTACCCAGTCAGCGATAGTTTCACCTTGCGCCTCGGCCATTTCAATTCCTTTGGAAACACCTACCATATCCCAGTACTGGAAAGGCCCTACATCCCAACCAAATCCTGCTCTTACAGCATCATCAATGGCATAGAGGGTATCAGAAATCTCTGGTACTCGATTGGAAACGTAAGCAAATAATCCGAGCAAGGACTTACGGACTAGCTCTCCACCCTTATCATCGGCATTGAAGAAATGCTCAATTTTTTTAGGAAGTCCCGAAATTTCTTTCGCCGCTTTGATACTCGCCAAGGTAGGTCGTTGGGAGGGGGCGTACTCCAGAGTATTCAAGTTCAAAGCCAAGATGACCCTTCGTCCTTTTTCGTCTCGCTCTTTAGTTTTTTTGTAAAAACCTTGCCCCGTCTTATCTCCTAAAAATTTATTTTCCAACATCCACTCCATGTATTTGGGTTCAGGCATGGTGTGTACTTGCTCATCGTCAGGACAATTATCTTTGATACCCTGTACCACCTTGGCACTCGTATCGTGCCCAACCAAATCTCCCAAGCGGAACGTTCCCGTTTTGGGTCTTCCGATGGCTGGTCCCGTTAGTGCGTCTGCTTCTTCAATGGTCAGCCCCAAGTCGTAAGTTAATTGTTGGACTTTACCCATTGCGTACACCCCAACTCTATTGGCAATAAATGCAGGGGTATCTTTACAAAGTACCGTTTGTTTACCCAAAAATCTATCGCCGTAATCCATAAAGAAATCAACAACATCCTGACTGGTATCAGCCGTCGGGATAATTTCGAGTAACTTCATGTAGCGAGGCGGATTGAAAAAGTGTGTACCACAAAAGTTGGCTTTGAAGTCATCACTTCTGCCTTCGGTCATCATGTGAATCGGAATACCCGAAGTGTTGGAAGTTACCAAAGATCCTTTTTTACGGTATTGTTCCACTTTTTCAAAAATCTGTTTTTTGATATCTAATCGCTCTACCACTACCTCAATGATCCAGTCTGCATCAGCAATTTTTTCGAAGTCGTCGGTGAAATTTCCCGTTGTTATTCTTTTTGCAAATGATTTGTTATAAAAAGCAGCGGGCTTTGATTTTAGGGCTGCTTTGAGTGCGCCATTGACGATACTGTTCCGAACGGCAGGATTATTTTTATCCTCCTCTTTGATGTCGAAAGGAACGATATCCAACATGAGCACTTCCAAACCGATACCCGCAAAATGGGCAGCGATACCCGATCCCATCAAGCCAGAACCTAGGACGGCTACTTTGTTGAGATGTCGAGTTGGAGTTTTCTGGATGCCTGCAGTTGGAGCAGGGGCAGAAGTTGCGGTGTGATCCATATTTTAAATTTTTATTTAAATGTTTCTATAAAATCAGGCTTAGTAGTAGTGTCTATCTATTTGTGGGGCAGATCAGTAGTTGCAGTTATTCTCTCACGGGGTAATTTTTGAAATTAACCCGTGAATTTAATTCACAGTTATTCAACAGTTATCTTCGCAGCCGAAGCCCTAATTTGAGAATTGAGCCTACGCATTAATTCAATAGGCATGTTCAAATTGTAGCTTCTCTAGCGTAAACGTACAACTACTTTTTGTGTTTGGAAAAAACTAAACGAAAAAGACAATTACCACAAATTAGGTATGGCTACGACCGTTTTCGCAGGCTGGCAAATTTAGAAGAAAAGTAAAGAAATGGAATTAAACGGGTATATTTATTTGTGTAAGTGAGTTGTTAGGCGGGAGCGGTTCAATGATAGAATGATAGAATGATGGAATGATGGAAATTACTCTACATGAGAAAAATTTGAAATTGAATAAAGCAGTTATCTATTCTACTATTAAATTTTGTACACCATTTGAGAACTTGTAGGACGCTTCTTCCCCGCTGGCGCAGGGTTGTCCTACAAATTCTCAAATGGTGTACAAAAATTTAATAGCAAACCTTTCGTAGCATGTTTAATCAGTTGATGATCTTGAAATATTAATTTTAAATTTGCGGAGCTAGAAATTGCTTTGTGAGTTACTAACGTCCGCTAGTTACAATTTTCTTCACCAACGAAGTTCCATCATTTTTTTGGATGACCATCCAATGCAATCCTACACTATTGAGCGATAGCGGAAAGTTCAACGCATTCACTTTTTCCATGCGGATAAGTTTGCCTTGGCTACAAAAAATACGCATCGTTCCCCCCAGTAGATCATCGCTTAACTCCACATTGAACGTACCGTTGGATGGGTTGGGATAAATGTTAAAAATAGAAGGACTCAACTCTTCGGTATTGACCATCAAATCTGGTGTAATAAAAGTACGCGTAGCATCATCACTCAGATTTTCATCATCAGGGGCGTTGACCACCGCAATCACTCTATTACCTGCTCCCGCTGTAAATCCTGAAACCTGAGAAAATTCGTGGGTGTAAATCGCTCCTCCTTCGATACTCGCTGAGATGGTTTCTTCGGTGACGAAACTTCCGTTGACGTAATACTTCACCGTGGGGTCAGTCACAGTTACCGTTCCTGTATTTTTAATGACAAAAGATAAGGTTTCGAAAACGGGATTAGCGGGGTCATTATTAGTACCCACAATAATATCTTCCGC
>JBCCJE010000295.1:0-6659 GCA_039027925.1 Bacteroidota bacterium | reverse complement strand
TAGTCAACAGTAGTGGCTTGGTATCTTCATAAAAAACGACATCTATGTGTCCAATTTATTCTTGATGTGTCCAAGCCACTTATCACAAATTTATGAGTTGTGTAACTTTTTTGTTTATTTACTCAATGTACGATTTATTCGCTTCAATGCTGCATTGTTTTCTAATATTTGTCTTTGCTCTTTCGCTTTTTCGGTGAGTATCTCGATGCGCTGTGCTTGGTCACACCCCCATTTTATCAGTGCTGAATCGATAACTTGTAAGTTGGAAATAAGTAGTAGATCAATGGTTGCTGCACCATCTCTTATGTTTCCTTTGGCAGTAGGGTTGGCTATTCTCCATGCCTTAGCTGTCATTCCAAAGACTGCTACATTCAATATGTCTGCTTCGTTTGCGTAAACTATACCTTGTTGTTTCTTTGTCAATTGATTGGGTATGAGTTGTGTTTTGACAGCTTCGGTCAATAATGGATAATTGGCTTTGGATAATTCTCGTTTCAAATCCCAATCTTTTTGTAGCAGACTAGCTTCTGAGTCTTTCAGGGCTTGAAATTCTTTGATAAACCAGACTTGAAACTTTGGACTTAACCAATACATGAAATTTAAGGCAATATCAGAATGTGCGTAAGTTCCTCCGTATCTACCCGATCTTGACTCTATCCCAATTGCTTGAGTTGCTTCAATGTATTTTTTAATAGAAGGAATGTAACTGTTACTTTGCGATTCTATTCTAAACGTGTTCATTTGGTCACGTTTAAATTTTTTGTTGTGCAATCCTTCCCATTCGCTTAAAAACTCTTGGGTTGAAGTATTCTTTATCCATGAGCGGATCAAAAATCTTGGTTCACTACTCTCTCTCACTTTTGCTATGTCTGTCAAACTAATATAATTCGAACTATCAACTCGCTCAATACGTATTGTCAGGCCTTGTACTTCTATTTTATTGATACCCATTAGTTTTGTTTTTAGTTGTTTTTTTTTAACGTTTTATATTACACGAAAACACTTGTATTTTCAGCATTAGCAAACGCTTTTTAAATGTAGAGAAAATAAAAAAACCCATAACTAATGTATAATCAAAAGTTATGAGTTTTTTTTGTTGACCCACAAGGACTCGAACCTTGAATGCGAGAACCAAAAACTCGAGTGTTGCCAATTACACCATGGGTCATGCTCTTAAAGCGAACGCAAATTTAAAGTATTTTTATCATTTAGGAAAGGGGGGTATGTGGATTTTTTTGATTTTTTTCGTTCAACTTCGAATTAGGAATCACTTCAATTGATAAATACCACGTAGGTTTCTCGCCTGTTCGTTGTAGTCCATTCCGTATCCTACCACAAATTTATTGGGTATCTCAAATCCGATATAATCAATCGGAAAATCGTATTGAACCGCTTCTGGTTTTAACAAAAAAGTAGCAAAAGCTACCGACGCTGGATTCATTTTTTGTAAGGTAGGCAAAAACTCGTGCATTGTCTTTCCCGTATCAATAATGTCTTCAACGATAATGACGTGGCGGTTTTCAACATCAACTGTCAATCCGATGACCGTAGCTACTGTTCCCGTAGATGCTAGTCCTGAATAAGAAGATAGCTTAATAAACGATACCTCGCACACCCCACCGAATGCCCTCGTGAGATCAGCGGTAAATACGAAAGAACCGTTGAGTACGCCTAAAAAAAGAGGGTTCTTATCTCGATATTTTTCTTCTAAGAGTTTACCCATTTCCGCTACCCGACGCTGTACTTCTTCTTCCGAAATCATCAACTCAAAGGTGAGATCGTGCACTTGTACAATTTTTGGTTCGGTCATTTTTAACAACATATTTACGTGGTTATTTTACAATCCATACTTATCAATCAAATAAACTAAAGCGGTGATGCTCGCCGCTCCCAGTTCCAATTCTCTTTTGTTAACCGCATCAATGGTATCAATGGCAGTATGGTGATAATCAAAATACCTTTGGGAGTCGGGTCGGAATCCAATCAATAATCCTTTTTGACTTTTTAGTGGAGAAATATCTGCACCCGCACCTCCCGTTCTGAACTCAAGTCCGTAGGGTTCCAGCAAAGGTAGCCATTCCGTAAGTTTTTTATATTTTGTTTTGAATACATCTCCGTGCGCAGTAGAAGAAAATCCCCTCGGCGTAAAACCTCCTGCGTCGGATTCGATGGCAGCGAGGTGGTATTCGCTTTTTTGATTAGAGATTTTGGCGTACGCTCTCCCGCCGGCTAATCCATTTTCCTCATTAGCAAATAACACACAGCGAATAGTTCTTTTGGGTCGGTAATTAATCCTTTTCAAAATCTGTAGCACATCCATGGCGTGCATGCACCCTGCCCCGTCGTCGTGTGCGCCTTGGCCCACATCCCACGAATCCAAATGCCCGCCCACCAAGATGATTTCATCGGGATACTCACTTCCTTTTATTTCTCCAATCACATTGTGCCCTACTGCGTCGGGATATTTTTTGCAAGTCGTTCGCATATAAATACGCACCTTACCGCCATCCCCTAATAATCGGCTCAACATCTCGGAGTCGTTGGTGCTAATCGCTACGGCGGGTATTTTCTTTACGGTATCGGCGTAGAGCATCGTACCGGTGTGCGGAACATCATCCAAGCGAGTTGTCATGGATCTGACCACCGCTCCAACCGCCCCAAAACGAGCAGCGGTAAATGCTCCTAACGTTCGTTGATCCACCGCTCCACCGTAGGCAGTAAAAGTTCTGAGTTGGGTTGGATCCATTGGACGATTGTAAAAAACTATCTTACCTTCGATGCTAGCACGTCCCAATTTTTCTACCTCCTCTCTACTTTTGACCTCTATGACTTCCGCCACAATTCCATTGTTACCCGTGCCTACGGAATTACCCAAAGCAAGGGCATTGAGCGTTACTGTGCCCATTTTTGAGTCCACAATTCGTACCTGCTCTTTTTCTCCCCTTACCCAATGCGGTACCATACAGGGTTGAATCCACACTGAGTCGAGGTGCATGGTATCCATCATTTGTCGGGTATATTCTACGGCCGCCGCCGATTGCGGTGAGCCCGCTAGTCGTCCTCCTATTTTGGTCGTCAAGTGGGTAAGCCACTCGTAACATTGCCCCTGCGTGAGTGCCGTGTTATATATTTTTTTTATAAAAAAGGCGTCCTCCTCTTCTTGAGCAAGTTGCTGTGCATTTGCCGTCAGGCTAGTCAAAATAAAAAATAAGGATAGTAGAAAAAGTATTTTTCTCATTGGTGTATTTTTAGTGAAAATTGAAAATTATTTGTGCTTTCGTGGCAAAAAAGAATAACAACGATTAGAACTTTAAAGCACAGAGTTCTCCCCTCAGCAACTCACCAGCAAATAACAATGTAAAAAAGCAACTTTTAAATGTTAATTTAATAGGAATCCTTACATTTGCGACGATAAAAATGTGTCTTTTCCATTTTAACGTCGTCTTAACATCATCGGCAGAAAAGACTGTTTGCAAACTTTTTTTGTATCCGATAAATTAGCCTCTCTTTTTTTGAGGTCATCTTATCGTACCCCACAAATATTTTTTATACCCATTGGGAACAAGAGGGCAATCACAGTTAGAAGATTCTGATGTAATTAGGCTTTTTTTAAAAACTCAAAGGTCTGATTATTTCAGCATGCTTTACCAACGATACTCGAGTAAAGTATATAGTAAGTGCATCTTTATGCTCAAAAATGAAGCAGCCGCCAAAGATGCTACGCAGGAGATTTTTACCAAAATCTTTTTGAATCTTTCTAAGTTCAGTGAGCGATCCAAGTTTTCTACTTGGGTCTATTCCATTACCTACAACTTTTGTATTGATACTATCAGAAAAAGAAAAAAAGAACAAAAACTTTTTTCTGATGAGATTGATAACGCGCCCGACATCGTTGAAGAAATTTCTGACGACTCCATTCTTCAGATCGAAGTTAAAAGGCTTGGAAAAGTGTTAGGGGAGATTCCTTCTGGCGATAGAGCAGTACTACTCATGAAGTATCAGGATGAAATGTCCATCAAAGAAATTGCGGAAATTTTAAACAAAACGGAAAGTGCCATAAAAATGAAAATCAAGAGAGCTAAGCACAAAGCACAAAAAGTGTATCGGGATATTTTTCCCACCCAATGAGAAAAGATTGATGTCATGAATAATTTTCAAAAATTAGGCAGATCGCAAGAGAATAATTTCCCCGGAAAGTTTGAAGAAAAGAAAGTATCCTCCAATTACTATTTTCTCCGACACGTGGGCAACGTCATAGATCATTTCTTGGGTCGAGCCTTGGATATGTTCGTGTCTCTTTCTGGAGGAAATGCTGGCCCAAAAGCACCGCCCGATCAAGGGAATGACCCTTTCGATGATGCACCACCAATGAGACACTAAACACCACAACTACTTTTTAAAAGACAATCTACATTTTTACCATTTTTTACAACTCCAAAAATTATCATGAGACTACTCCTATTTCAAAATGCAAGCTCAGGGCTATCGTTTGACTTTGCGAAAAATTTTCAAGATTTGATCGCAGATTTTGTTGCAGTAATACCCAATGTCGTCGGTGCCATAGTGGTATTCATTGTGGGATATTTATTGGCAAAGATCATCGGGAGTGCAGTCCGCAAAGCATTGAAAGTAATAGGAGTAGATAAACTCGGCGACAAATTAAATGCTATTGACATTGTGCAAGACAACAACGTAGAGATTATTCCGAGTACTATTTTTTCAAAATTTTTCTACTACGTAATTTTATTGTTTGTAACGGTGCTGGCTACTGATGTTTTAAAAGTCCAAGCAGTATCTGACTTGATGGGCGACCTAGTGGCTTACATGCCCAACGTGTTAGTTGCTTTGATTTTATTAGGTATTGGATTATTGGTGGCTGATGCCATCAAGGGCGTGGTACAGTCGGCGTGTGAGTCTTTTAATATTCCTTCTGCCAAATTAATCGGTAACGTCACCTTCTTCTTGATTTTGATTGTTGTCTTGGTAAGTGCGCTGAGCCAACTCGGTATCGAGACGAACTTTATGATTATGGTCATCACGATCATTTTGGGTGGAATCGTTTTGGCGTTTTCGCTCGGGTACGGTTTGGCATCAAGAGGAACGATGGCCAACTTTTTGGCTTCTCGCCAAAATGATGATAAATTCAAAATCGGGGATACCATATCCATAGATGATACCAAGGGAGTTATCATTGATATTGATAATTCTACGGTGACATTACAAACTAAGAATAGTAGAATTATTATTCCTTTATATAAATTTGCGTCCGAAAAAATTGAGGTCTTCGATGATTGATCTCATTCCCAAGAACTATCCATGTACCAAAATCACATTTTACAAATACTTAAAGATTGAATTAATATGATTATCAGAAAGTTTATCCTTTTTACTTTAGTTTTATTGATAGCTAATCTCGCATCTGGGCAGACCACCGAAGAATTACAAAAAAACCTAGATGAGAAAAAGGCAGCATTAGCCGCCGCTAAGTCTTCGGTAAAAACACTAGAAGGTGAAATAGCGGGCATCAAAAAACAATTAATCGTTTATCCCCAATGGACAATAGGTGCACTCGGTACGATTGGAGCTAATTTTTCGAGATTTAATAATTGGCTAGGTACAGACAACATTGATGCACAGTCAAGTGCCTTCGGATTTACGGGCAATGCCTTCGCCAATCTTTTAGAGAAAAAATATTTCTGGAGAAATGGTTTGAACTTAAATATTGCTCAAACCAAGTTGATTCCTGATCCTTCTCTTCCGGAAGCAGATGACATCGGGTTCGAAACGACGGCAGATGCGATCAACCTCACTTCCTTATTTGGTTGGAAAATTAACGATCAGTGGGCCATCTCATCCCTCGCAGAGTACCGTTCTACTTTTCTTAACAATTTCAACAATCCGGGATACTTGGACGTTGGAGCGGGAGCTACTTGGACACCCATCCAAAATCTAGTTGTCGTCTTTCATCCATTGAATTATAACTTCGTATTCGCCGATGATGATTTTGATTTCTCTTCCTCTTTGGGCTGCAAAGTGGTAGCGGATTATACCCAAACCCTTCCGAGAGGAATCGCTTGGAAATCTAATTTCTCTGGATTCGTCAGTTACGAAGATGCTGGAAACCTTTCTAACTGGACTTGGATCAATGGATTGAACGCCACCATTTGGAAAGGATTAGGAGTTGGATTTGAATTTGGATTGAGAAGAAACCGACAAGAAAGTTACAACAGATTCATCGCCACGTCGGGTGCCGATCCAGAAATGGTATCCATTAGCGATTTTGATGATAGTACCAACGATGGAGACAATCCCCTACAAACCTACTGGTTGTTAGGGTTGACTTATAGTATTTCAAGATAGTTTCTGAGTCGAGTACTCGGCAAACAAAACCAAACAAAGTAACGAAGCCTGCTCTCTGGAGTGGGCTTTTTTATTTTAAATTTCCCTCAACTTTTAATTAGCTTTGCCAAACCAAAATGTAAGGATTCTCATTCAATATGCGTAACTGCTTAGCACCATGCTTTGAGAACTTCGTGGGATAGCAAATAGGTAAAGCAAAAGCTCTTAAAGCCAACAAACGCTCCATAATTTGGCTTTAAGAACACTTACATTCCCGCTTTCTCAGCCCACGAGGTTCTCAAAGCATGGCGCTAAGTAGT
>JBCCJE010000294.1:0-6727 GCA_039027925.1 Bacteroidota bacterium | reverse complement strand
GAAACCCTTATAAACATTGCGCCTCTTCTAGGACTTGAACCTAGGACCTACGGATTAACAGTCCGGCGCTCTAACCAGCTGAGCTAAAGAGGCAATTATAAATTTTAAAAATAGGTAAAATACTTTTACTTTTTAAAAGCGAACGCAAAGATATATTATTCAAAAAAAAAGTGCAATCTTTGCACGATTTTTTTTGAAAAACTTTTAAAACCCTTTTTGAACATGAGTTTATTGACCGTTGGTACTGTTGCTTTTGATTCTATCGAAACCCCTTTTGGCAAAGCTGATAGAGTTATCGGAGGAGCGTGCACTTATATTAGTTTAGCTGCTTCCTATTTTACCAAAGACATCAATTTGGTTTCCGTTGTGGGAGACGATTTTCCCGACGCTGAATTGAAGTATATGAAAAAAAGAGGCATTGACCTCGAAGGATTAGAAATCAAGGAAGGCGAAAAATCTTTCTTTTGGGCGGGTAAGTACCACGAAGATATGAACCATCGGGATACCCTCGCCACGGAGTTAAATGTACTAGCTGATTTTGATCCGAAGCTCCCCGAACGTTACAAAAATTCCAAATATCTGATGTTGGGAAATCTAACGCCCGAAATACAAATGAAGGTCATCAATCAGATGAAGAAGCGTCCCAAATTAATTGTTTTGGATACTATGAATTTTTGGATGGATGTGGCTATGCCCACGCTAAAAAAAGTCATCAAAAAAGTAGATGTCATTACCATCAATGATGAGGAAGCGCGCCAGCTATCTGGTGAATATTCGCTAGTAAAAGCCGCAAGAGCTATTCAAAAAATGGGTCCCAAGTTTTTAGTCATCAAAAAAGGCGAACACGGTGCTTTGCTTTTTCAGGGTGAAAAAATGTTCTACGCTCCCGCCTTACCTTTAGCGGAGGTATTTGACCCTACCGGTGCGGGCGATACTTTTGCGGGAGGATTTATGGGATATTTAGCGATGACTAATAGTATCTCATTTGCCAATATGAAAAGAGCGATCATTTACGGTTCCGCTATGGCTTCTTTTTGTGTAGAAGAATTTAGTATCGGAAAATTGAAAACTTTGAATCAAAGAGCAATCACCAGTAGAGTTAAAAAATTCGCTAACCTTGTCAACTTTGATATTCCGAAATAGTGCTACGGGATAATGATGATAGCTAAAAAAAAAGACCGAACTCTAAATTAGGGTTCGGTCTTTTCTCTTAAAAACTAAGTCCTAAAAATTTATCTAAGCACTTGTAATTGTTTTGTTGTAACCCCAGTACTAGTTCTGATCTGAAGAAAATATACACCCGTGTTGGCATCTCTGATACTCCAATCTAGGTAATTCTCTCCTTTGTACATCAATCCGTAATCTTTCACCTGCACAACTTGACCAAGGTTATTGAAAAGTAACGCTTCGACGTCCGTCTCTTCCTCCAAGTCTATTTTCACCTGAAAAACATCCACTACGGGATTGGGGAAAACATCTACTGCTATTCGATCCGTCAAGGAATTATTATTCAACACGGTGCTATTTTGTGGATTGCTAATCAAGTGGCTACCACCGACCTGATCCAGCGGAAATGTTCCTCCGTTGGACAATGCCACGTAAGGCTTGAAGGCAGGGAAATCTCCTGACAAAAATCCAGAGGCAAAAATAACTGCCGTCTGTCCTTTCCAAAATTCAAAATCCTTGCTGTACTCGGCGATCACGTTGGCATTATTATCTGCTGGCGTCACGCCTACGGTGTAAGCACCTGCTGGTAATTCCAAATAATCCACAAATTCGCCGTACTCCACGTCGTCAAATATTGGCGCACCGCCCGCAATAATATCTACTTCGGGGGCATCGGGCGATCCGTGGAAAAACATCAATCCTACGTTGTCCGCTCCGACGGTCTCCATGCCCATGTCAAATACTTCAATGTTGAAGCCGGGATTGCCACCTACAATGCCATTGGCAATGGCGATGTAAGTTTCACCTTCCATCAGATTGTAATCAAAAGTAGCGATGGCATCTGCGGCAGAATTACTGTTGGCTGGTGCTACTCCAACTTCTAGGTTAACACCCGCTGGAACATCAATGAATGGGGTAGCTGTTCTGAAAACAAAGTTATCTAACAATAAATCTCCGTTGACGTAAATATCAACATTCGGGGTAGGTGAGTTATGTATCAATTGTAGCCGAGCCGTAGGAATTGCGGGTACTACGAGATCCAATGGAAAAGTTCCACCGTTGGACAAAGCCACCCAAGGTTCAAAAGCGGGAAAATCTCCTGATAAAAATCCAGACGCAAAGATTACTGCGGTCTTTCCTTTCCAAAATTCAAAATCTTTACTGTATTCGGCGATCACGTTGGAGTTATCGTTGGCAGGAGTCACACCTACGGTGTAAGCAGCGGCGGGTAATTCTAGGTAATCTACAAATTCTCCGTACTCCACGTCGTCAAATATCGGCGCACCGCCCGCAATAATATCTACTTCGGGCGCATCGGGTGATCCGTGGAAAAACATAAGTCCTACATTATTTGCTCCCACAGTCTCTTCTCCCATATCGAATACTTCGATGTTGAAGCCGGGAGTACCACCTACTATTCCGTTAGCGATAGCGATGTAAGTTTCATTTTCTACTAAGTTATAAGTGAAGGTAGCGATAGCATCGGCAGCAGAGTTGCTGTTGGCTGGTGCTACGCCGACTTCTAAGTCAACTCCCGCTGGCACATCAATAAATGGGGTAGCATTTCTAAACACAAAATTATCTAACAACAAATCTCCGTTGACGTAAATATCAACATTGGGCGTAGGCGAATTGTGGATCAATTGTAGTCGAGCAGTAGGCACTACGGGTGCTACAAAATCTAATGGAAAAGTTCCCCCGTTGGATAAAGCTACCCAAGGTTCAAAGACTGGAAAATCTCCTGATAAAAATCCAGACGCAAAAATCACCGCCGTTTTTCCTTTCCAAAATTCAAAATCTTTACTGTATTCGGCGATCACGTTGGAGTTATCGTTGGCAGGAGTTACACCCACGGTGTAGGCAGCGGCGGGTAACTCTAAATAATCCACAAATTCTCCAAATTCCACATTGTCAAATATTGGCGCACCGCCCGCAATAATATCTACTTCGGGCGCATCGGGTGATCCGTGGAAAAACATTAATCCCACATTATTTGCTCCCACGGTTTCTTGCCCCATATCAAATACTTCGATATTGAAGCCGGGAGTGCCACCTACTATTCCGTTCGCAATGGCAATGTAAGTTCTACCATCTTCCAAATTAAAATTAAAAGTAGCGATAGCATCGGCGGCAGAATTACTGTTGGCTGGCGCAACGCCAACTTCTAAATTAACCTCAGCGGGTACATCAATGAACGGGGTCGCATTTCTAAACACAAAATTGTCTAACAATAAATCTCCGTTGACGTAAATATCAACATTGGGGGTAGGTGAGTTATGAATCACTTGAAGACGAGCGGTTTGGCTCACCAACATCGTACTCATAGTTAAATATAAAAAAAGTAATAAAATTTGTTTCATGGTCAATAGTTTTAAAGGTTTCTACAATTAGTAAAATGTCACGATTGAGAACAAGCGCAGATTTGACTTTGTTGGAGAATTGTGGCGGGAAAAGGAACTTATGAAAGAGCGTTATCAATTTAGCAAAATAACAATGTATTTACATAACCAATCGAAGCCAACGCTCATATATGTAATTTGGAATCATTGGTAAAACCCATTTTACTTCAATTATTTTTACAGAATTACTCTTTATTGGCGAGCTGACCACAGGCGGCATCTATGTCTTTTCCTCTACTTCTTCTCACGGTAATCATGACATTTCTTTTGCGGAGATACTGCGCAAACCGATCAATTTTCGCTTCGGAAGATTTTTCGAATAGTGCGCCATCTATCGGATTGTACTCTATGACATTGACCTTGACGGGGAAGCGTTTACACAGTTGGTAGAGGTTGGCAGCATCTTCCAAGGTGTCGTTGAAGTTTTGGAAAGCAATGTATTCGTAGCTAATTCTATTTTTTGTTTTTTGGTAAAAATAATCAATTGCGTCCATCAGCACCGACAAATTATTATTTTCATTGATCGGCATGATTTCGTTTCTTTTTTTATCATCGGCAGCGTGGAGGGATAGTGCCAGATTGAATTTCACTTCGTCGTCGGCCAACCTTCGAATCATTTTTCCAATCCCCGCTGTACTCACCGTAATTCGCTTGGGAGACATGTGAAGCCCCGTGGGTGCCGTAATGAGGTCAATACTTTTCAAAACATTTTTGTACGCTAAGAGCGGTTCACCCATACCCATATAGACGATGTTGGTGAGGGGATGACCAAAAGTCTCCATCGCCTGTTGGTTGACCATGACTACCTGATCGTAAATTTCGGCAGCATCCAAGTTGCGTACCCGTCTCATTTTTCCCGTAGCACAAAACTTACAACTCAGGCTACACCCCACTTGGGAGGATACGCAAACAGTATATCGCCTATCGGAAGGTACTGGAATCAGGACTGACTCAATCAAATGACCATCGTGTAGCCGAAATCGGGACTTAATCGTTCCGTCGGCACTTCGTTGTACTTTATCAGTTTGAATAGCATTGATGACAAAATTGCCTTCCAAAACTTTTCGTAGCCCTTTGGATAGGTTCGTCATCTGATCAAAAGAGACCGCACTCTTTTTCCATAACCACTCGTAAACCTGACGCGCACGGAATTTTTTTTCTCCCATTTCTAAAAAGAAATTCGTGAGTTCGTCCAGATCAAACTTTCTGATGTCTATTTTTGAAGTTACCTTTTCCAACATAATGCAAAGATAAGAAATGCTCTAGGTAATTGTATTGTTTGTACTATTCCGAAGCTCTCCCTAAAATTTTAGTAAATTCGATTTTCATTTCAAAAAAATACATAGTAATAATGCGTTGGATACTCTTTTGTTTATCGCTACTGTTGTCATCTTGCTTTGGTCAAAAAGCATCCACTTCCGCTCAAAAAGTAGCCAATCAGTCATCGAGATTAACACCGTTTGAAAAAAACGAAAACTCAACGGCTACCTACGAGGAGGCGATTAATTTTTATCAAGCACTTGCTCAAAGCTATCCTCAGCTACAACTCACGCCCCACGGTACAACGGATGTTGGCCTGCCACTACACACCGCCGTACTCTCCGCAGATCAAGATTTTGATCCCATTTCCATTCGCAAAAAAAATAAAAACATCTTATTTATCAATAATGCGATCCACGCCGGAGAACCCTGCGGGGTAGATGCAAGTATGATGTTATTGAGAAATTATTTAGAGGATAAATCTTTGCAAAAGTTTTTGGAAAAAACCGTGATAGTCGTGATTCCCATGTACAATCTTGGTGGAGTGCTCAACCGAAACAGCCACACGAGAACCAACCAAAACGGGCCAGAATCTTACGGGTTTAGGGGAAATGCCAAGAACCTAGACCTGAACAGAGACTTCATCAAGTGTGACTCCAAAAATGCGGAAACGCTCAACAAAATTTACAATTATTGGCAGCCCGATATTTTTATTGATAACCATACTTCCAACGGGGCTGATTACCAATACACCATCACTTTAATCGCTACCCAACACAACAAACTCGATCCGCACCTAGCCGCATACCTTAACGCAACGATGCTTCCGAGACTTTTTTTGGATATGAAAAAAACGGGATGGGAAATGACACCCTACGTGTACGCGCGCTCCACTCCCGATGCAGGTATTGCTGGTTTTCTCGATCTACCAAGGTATTCATCGGGCTACGCTGCGCTGCACAATGCCATTTCCTTTATGCCCGAAACGCACATGCTCAAGCCCTTCAAAGATCGGGTAAGGAGCACCTACGCCTTCATGGATGTTATGATTAAATTGGCATACGACGATGCCCAAAAAATCCAATCGGCTCGAAGTAAAGCCATAGAAAATACTAAGACAAAAAATGATTTCGATCTGAACTGGACTTTGGATACCGAGCGGTCAGATCAGATCACGTTTAAGGGATACGAGGCGAAGAAAAAACCGAGTGCCATCTCTGGAGAACCTAGATTGTACTACGATCACGACGAACCCTACGAAAAAAAGATCGCTCATTTTAATTATTACAAAGCCACGGCTACCGTACAAAAACCCAGGGCGTACATTATCCCGCAGGGCTACGCAAAAGTTATCGAACGCCTACGCTGGAATAATGTAAAGGTGGAAAAATTGGAAAAAGACTTCACCGTCGAGGTAGAACGCTACCGCATCAAAGATTTTGATTCGAGAAAACAACCCTACGAAGGGCACTACTTGCACTCGCAGGTGGAGGTAGAAAAATTTATCCAACAAAAGACTTACAAGAAAGGCGATTACATCGTTTACGTCAATCAAGCCTCCAATCGGTACATCGTAGAAACCCTAGAACCAACTGCGCCCGATTCTTACTTTGCGTGGAATTTTTTCGATGGCATTTTGCAGCAAAAAGAATATTTTTCTGCCTATGTTTTTGAAGATCTAGCGGAGCAAATTTTAAAGGAAAATCCTGATTTGAAAAAAAGACTAGACGAGCGGAAAAAAGAAGATGCTGATTTTGCGAAGAGCGGCTACGCCCAGTTAGAATTTATCTACAAAAATTCTCCACACTACGAAACGACCCATCGGATTTATCCCGTAGCGAGATTATTGAACTGATATCAGGCAACTGGCTCGCCGGATCGGGTCACCTGCTTTGGATCGG
>JBCCJE010000293.1:0-6733 GCA_039027925.1 Bacteroidota bacterium | reverse complement strand
TGTAAGGTCATAACCTTTGTAGGCATTGTCATCGGGGATAGTACCATATTTATCAAAAAAGTTTCTCCGAAAAATTTGAATAGCTTCCACCTCGTTGTCTGCGTAGTTAGCACAACTCACGTGCAGATTTAGTCGCTCATAATAATCGTACTGAATTCGATCATACTCCATCCATCGGGGCATCCCATATACTAGCACTTCGTTGTCTCCTTTAGATATTTCCAACTGCCGCATAAAATTACTGATGAAAGTCTCATTCGAGTAAGACGGAACAATGAATACAGTTTGTCGGTCTTCTTGGATGTAGGTCGGCAGATTTTCCAATTCACCAAACTCATCTGCCAAAGTAG
Organism: Bacteroidota bacterium; assembly: GCA_039027925.1. Lineage (GTDB taxonomy): Bacteria > Bacteroidota > Bacteroidia > Chitinophagales > Saprospiraceae > CAJQQY01. Next base: position 6,383 of record JBCCJE010000293.1, on the reverse strand, counting down.
CATCAATGATGTATTCCGTGAGCGGTGGTGCAGTTGTCGTTCCCGCAATTTCTAGGTTAGCATCCTGAAAGTACTTTAAGCGATTGACTTCCACGTCCTTATTTCTACAAACTAAAACAATTTGATCGGTAGCGTAAGATCGTAAGGCGTGTTTCAAAATGGCTTCACAGTGGCTTTTCAAGCTGGGATTCGCCTGAATAAAATTGGGGTTATCCTTCGTAATATCCCCACCCGTATTGATGGGCGAAATAAGTATCTTTTGATTTTCCTTAGCAAAGTCAGCCACCTTGGTCAAAGGCTTGGAGGAATACGGTCCGATGATTAAATGTGCGTCAAGGAGTTCACTTCTAGTGAGCAAGTTATCTACTTCTTCTGCCGACCGCTTGGTATCCATCACCGTCACCTTCATGTTTAGCCCTTCATTTTCCAATTTTTCTAAAGCCATTTTTGCTCCTTCGTAAAAACTAATAGCCGACAACGAAGAGCCGTGAATACTTCCCTCGGCGTCTGTCCGGTGGGTATTGAATGGAATCATGATGACAACATTATAATTGGCAAGCAGTTGGGGCGTATTCGGATTTTCGTTACCATTGGTAGGGCTCGAACTTTCTACCTCCTCTAGGTATTGGGATGGATCAGAATCAATAGGATCTTTGACCATAGTGCCAGCGTCCGTCCATTGGATGGTGTCCACCTTACCAGTTACTTGGGTAACAAATTCGTATTTCCCCGTTTTGGAATTATATACTTTCTTGCCTTCGGGAGTGATAATTTCGGGCGGAGGGGTTTTAGTTTTACCTGCCCCACAAGATGAGATGATACCTACCGCAAATAAAAAAAGAATAAAAGTCAACGTCGGAGACACAGACCAACTACGAATTAATGGATGTTTGGGTCGAGTACGATCTTCCATTTTTTGGTGAAGTGAACTGTTATTCCCACTCAATGGTGGCAGGTGGTTTGGTGCTGATATCATAAACGACACGGTTTATACCTTTGACATTATTAATAATTTCGCTAGAGACGGTGGCCAGAAAATCGTGTGGTAGCCTACTCCACTCGGCAGTCATACCATCAAGAGAATTAACCGCTCGGAGGACAATCGTTTTTTCGTAAGTCCGCTCGTCTCCCATGACCCCTACCGACTGAATCGGTAACAAAACGGTAGCCGCTTGCCATACCTGATCATAAAGGTCGAATTTTTTCAAATTTTTAATAAAAATATCATCAGCTTCTTGGAGGAGTTCTACTTTCTGCTCGGTAATATCTCCTAAAATTCGAATCCCTAATCCAGGCCCCGGAAAAGGATGACGATTCAGGATAAAGCTAGGAATATCCAACGCTGCCCCTACTTTTCTGACTTCATCCTTGAATAACATTCTCAAAGGTTCCACAATTTTGAGCGACATTTTTTCGGGAAGCCCACCGACGTTGTGGTGCGACTTGATGGTTACGCTCGGCCCGTGAACGGATACCGACTCTATCACGTCGGGATAAATCGTACCTTGTCCTAACCATTCGATATTGTCTAGTTGGTCAGCTTCTTTTTGAAATACATCTATGAATACCTTTCCAATAATCTTACGTTTTCCTTCGGGGGAGGACTCACCAGCTAGCGCTTCATAAAACAAATCTTTAGCGTCAATGCCTTTAATATTCAACCCCATTCCTTTGTAAGAATCGAGCACCTGCGTATATTCATTTTTGCGCAACAAACCGTTGTCCACAAAAAAGCACACTAAATTTTCGCCAATAGCTTGATGCAAGAGCATCGCCCCCACCGTAGAATCTACACCGCCCGAAATCGCCATCAGCACCTTATCGTTGTCCAGTTGCTTTTGCAACTGCTGAACGGTATCCTCCACAAAGTGCGCAGGCGTCCAATCACCTTTACATCCCGCAATGTCAATCAGAAAGTTAGACAAAATATCTTTTCCCTCAAGGCTGTGCGTTACCTCTGGATGAAATTGAATTCCGTAAACGGGCGCGGCGAACGCATCCGATTTACTCTTGAAAGCAGCTACCGGAATGCTATCCGTACCTGCTAGCACCTCAAATTGAGCGGGTACTTCCAAAATGGAATCCCCGTGGGACATCCATATCTGACAACGTGGGGAAATATTTTTAAAAAAAGGATCATCAAAATTAGGAGGCGCCAGATGCGCTTTACCGTATTCCCGTTTTTCTGATCGCTGAACGTGACCGCCGTAGTGCTGCGCCAAATATTGAGCACCGTAGCAGATGCCCAGCAAGGGTTTTTTTCCAATAATTTTATCTAGTTCTACGTGGAGCGCATTGTCCTCCAAAACCGAAAAAGGACTTCCCGATAAAATTACGGCTTTGATACTATCGTCTATTTCGGGGATTTTGTTGAAAGGAACGATTTCGCTGTACACATGGAGTTCGCGGGTGCGCCGAGCGATCAATTGGGTATATTGTGACCCAAAATCAAGAATCAAAATTTTCTCATTCATGGGCGCAAAGATAGTTTTTTAAAAAAGAAAATTAGAGATTTGGTGTTTTGAAAATTTATTCCTAGAACTTTTTCGGAGAAAAAACGGTTGACCCGAATGCGAAAGTCAAACCTATTATTTTTTTGTAAAAACAATGTTATCATGAAAAACTAAAATCAAGAATACTTTGAAACTAACCAAAAATTGTGGGATGCTAAAACTGAAATTCACCAAAAATCTACGTTTTATGATTTGGAAAATTGGAAGCAGGGAAAAACTTCCTTACAGCAATTCGAACTTGATGCCCTCGGTGACGTTGCTGGCAAATCTCTCCTTCATTTACAATGCCACTTTGGGCAAGACACCCTCTCGTGGGCAAGGATGGGCGCAAAAGTGACAGGCGTTGATCTCTCCGAAAAAGCTATCCAACTGGCTCGCCAACTCAATCAAGAACTGAACTTGGATGTCCGCTTCGTACAGAGTAATGTTTTAGAATTGGATCAACAACTCGCTGATCAGTACGATATAGTATTTACCTCTTACGGCACCATTGGCTGGCTACCCGATCTGAACCAATGGGCACGCATCATCCACCATTTTTTGAAGCCGGGTGGTATTTTTTACATTGTTGAATTTCACCCATTTATTTACATGTACGATTGGGATACGCTGGAACTGACTTATCCTTACTTTAACGTGGGGCGACCCTTCGAAGACGAAGAGGAAGGGACTTACGCCAATCGGGAAGCGAACATCAAATTGAAAGAATATTTTTGGCAACATTCTATTGCGGACACGCTTCAGCCACTACTCCGACAAGGATTACAATTGATTGATTTTCAAGAGTTTAGCGAAAGTCCGTACCGTTGTTTTTCCAATATGAATACCTTAGATAACGGTCATTTTTATTTTGGGAAAAGGGAATTGTTGCTGCCTCATCTTTTTTCAGTGAAGATGAAGAAGGGGGATGAGTGATGCTTGACCCGAAGTCAAATTCACGATTGGGGAAAATCATAAGAATCTTCCCCGATCGTGCATTAGACTTGGTGGTTTGGTGACTTCGTAGCCAATCAAATTAATCATTCAAAAAACCTTGTACCTTCGTGGCAAAACTACACAAAACAAATTTGAACCAGACGTATGCTTTTTTTAATTTTAGCTTATTTATCTAAAACATCTCAACATTGAAACCACTATTCCTACTCGTAAGTGTATTGTTTATTTTTTCTTGCAACCAGCAACCAACCGAAAAAAAAGATACCAACCCAACTCTAAATACTATGACTGCACAACATATTTTTGTGGGTACCTATACCAAAAAAGAAGGGCACGTAAATGGTAAAGCTAAGGGAATTTATCGGCTGACATTGCCCCAACAACCTGCTGATGACACTACCGCAAAATGGACACTAGCAGACTTCGAATCCATCAATCCATCTTTTCTGACTATTTCCCCTAATAAAAAATACCTCTACGCCGTCAATGAACTTAACCCCACGGACGGAGATGCAGGAACGGTAAGTGCTTTTCGTATTGATTCTATAACAAAAGACCTACATTTTTTAAATCAACAGTCCACCCATAACTACGCGCCTTGCCACGTCACGGTGGATGCTACTAATCGGTTGGCGTTTGTATCCAACTATGTGGGCGGAGTGGTGTGTGTGTATGTATCCGATTGAGGAAAATGGTAAATTGGGGGTAGCCACGCAGGTCATTACCTTGGAGGGAAAAGGGGTCACTCCAAGGCAGGAGGGGTCTCACCCGCATTCGGTGAATATCTCTCCTGATAATAAGTTTCTCTTGGTTGCGGATTTAGGAACTGATAAAATTATGATGTATCAAATTGATTTTGAAAATGCGCAACTCCTACCCAATCAACCAGCCTTCGTTCAAGTACAGGCGGGCGCAGGGCCACGGCATCTGACATTTCATCCCAATGATAAATACGCTTACGTGGTGAATGAACTGGACGCTACCGTAAATGTATTTGACTACGCCGATGGTCAACTGACGGAAAAACAATCCTTGAGTACTCTGCCGCCTGATTTTACGGGAGAAAATTGGTGTGCGGATATTCACGTACATCCCAGCGGAAAGTTTCTCTACGCTTCGAACCGAGGTCACGATAGCATTGTCATTTTCGAAATTGACGAGACCAACGGAACGCTCACCCGCCTCGGGCACGAACCTACTCTGGGCCAGCATCCTCGCAATTTTATGATAGAGCCTTCAGGTAAGCATCTTTGGGTAGCTAATCAAAATTCGGACAACGTCGTAAAATTTGCAATTGATCCGAAAACGGGGCTACTCACGAAGGTTGACCAAATGGAAGTAATGACTCCGGTGTGTCTCCAATTTTTTAAAGGAGTTTAACGAGTACCATTTCGTGCTTTTAGGATAAAAAAGTATTTTCGCAAATTCCAATAATATTAAAAACTATTAAAATGAACTTAGACGAGATTCTTGCAGGCATGCAAAGTAAGGCTGCCAACCTTGACCCCATCAATGCAACTTTAAAAATATCAGTAGATGCTAATCACGTGTACGTGGACGGAACTGGAGATAGCAACGTCATCACTATGGAAGATAAAGAAGCAGACTGCGTGATTTCTACCACAGCGGATACCATGCAAAAATTACTAGCTGGCGACGTAAATCCTATGATGGCAGTAATGACGGGAAAAGTGAAAGTCAAAGGAGATATGGGCGTGGCGATGAAGGTCCAGTCACTTTTGAGTTAAGGAGGTGGAAGATTGAAAGACGACCGCTTTGCTGACGAGCACACCGTGTGTTTCGTCCGTCGTCAGCGAAGCGGTCGTCTTCTGTTTACCGTTCGATTAGAACTAAAGCAAATGAGCCAAAAAAAATCTGCTTTAAAGCTGGCATTCGAAAATATGATGATGAAGCGTAAGGTGGAAAATCACCTTCATCAGCTAGTAAGAAGAGTAGCTCTTCAAGAGAAAGCTGTCATTCGATTGCAAAAGATTATGGAAAAGGAGGAAGGCGACCTCTACAAATTTGACAGTAAAAATCTGCTAACTTTTTTTCGAAAAGTACTCGGCGATCAATTGGACCAACTCGAAAAAGAACGACAGGAATACCTCATGGCAGTCCTTCAAGTGCAAGACGCTGAAAAGAAACTCAAAGCTATGCACTACGAAAAAGAAGTGTTACAAAAACAACTGAGTAGCCTTTTTAGAGCGGATGAAATTTTTGAAAAAATTTTTAAGGAAACAGAAAGAGGATTCGAGCTGCTCTTGGATAAGAAAACTAAAGCTAAACTCCAAGCAATCCAATTGCGCATCCTCAATCACGAAGAACGTATCAAAGAAATTCGGCAAGCCATTGGTGCTGGTAAAAAAGCAGAAAAAGTGCTCTTGAAAATAATCGAAGACCTATCCCAAATCAAGCAATGGGGTAATTCATTTATCCCTAACAACAATACTAAAATATACGGGAAAGGAACGGCTTCTTCCCGTGGAAAGCAAAAGTTTATTGACCTCGCTAGAAAAGATGCCCAACGAACGCACCTGCTTTTGGAGCGTTTTGAGTTGGAGATTTTAGACGTTTACAAACAATTCAAAATTGACTACCGAGGCTATCTCAAGAGCTTCGAAAATTTCTTAGAAATCTTTTACGATAATTTAATTACCGATTGGATTGTTAAAAAAAATGTCAAAAATACGATCCATACCATTGAGACCATCCACGATAAAGTGGTTCGTATCCTCGCCATGCTGGAAAATGAAATCATTAAAACCAAAGAATATATCAAGGAAGAAAAGCTAGTACGTAAAGAAATTATCGTGAAGTATTGACAGGGTTATTTCGATAGTTGACGTCTTGCGGGGAGAAATTACAGGGTAACGGGAAGTTACCCCGTAATAGGACTCTTTCCCCGTAACTTCCTGTTACGGGGAAAATTGG
>JBCCJE010000292.1:0-6748 GCA_039027925.1 Bacteroidota bacterium | reverse complement strand
GGTATTTTTATGTCGTTTATCTGAAACTAATTTTACAAGATTTAATCATTTAAAATAATTGGATTCGTGGAAAAAGTACCTATTTTTGGTCGTTCACAATTTTGTTCAAAAAATGTGACACTTTTTTTCAAAAAAAATAAGACGATTAATTCATAAAATTTACCAAGACCATTTCAATATGATGAAAAGAATTTTACTTTTTTGTTTTACAACTTGTCTCTCCCTTAGTCTTTTTGCACAAGTACCTGCTAATGATGATTGTAGTGGAATTATTGATTTAGGATTTGGGCCAAGTTGTGATTCTACTATTTACAGCAACGTTGATGCTACTGCATCAGAAATATTTGACCCACCATCTACGGATAATATTCCATCCTGTTGGGATAATGTGAATAATGATGTATGGTTTGAGTTTACGGTGCCAGCCGATGGAAGCATTGTTGATTTTACTTTAACCATAGGTGGTATTGATGATAATGGTAATACCATGAATCAGCCCCAAGTAGCTATCTACCGGGGAGAATGCTTGACCAACGAACTCGACGAATTGCTTTGTGCCAAGGCGGATGTAGGAGAAACGAGCGTAGAAATAGACTTACTCGGACTCACTCCCGGCATTCCGTATTTTTTGCGAGTAGATGCTTTTTCGGCTTCCGCCACTCCTAATTGGGGGGACTTTATAGTTTGTGTAGATTCTCTCCAACAGGTGAATACCATTGACCAAGGCGGTTCTACCTCCTGCTCGGGAGAATTGTACGATTCAGGGGGCCCTGACGAAAACTATGGTGATGGAGAAAGCAATGTATTTTCAATTTGTCCACCCGCTCCCAATAATAATTGTATTACTTACACCTTGGAATACTACAACATCGAAGCGGGCGCTGAACAGATTAATATTTACAACGGAAATAGTACGAACGCCCCCCTGCTCGCCTCCATATCGGGTAATTCTTTCGATACTAATACTGAGGGTGGAGTTTGTTTTGTTACCCAGGCAGATCAAGGTTGTATTACGATTGAGTTTATCTCTGATGGTTCTAATAATTTTGAAGGATTTGCTAGTAACTGGGAATGCTCGACGCAACCTTGTGAAACGCTAGATCAACTCCAAGTAGATCCCAATGTCTCTAGCATAGACATAGAGGATGCGGTAGCTACTCCACAGACATTGGTCACCGTTGATACGATTATATGTGACCAGGGGCAGTACGGTACTTTTGTAGGGGACGGGACGGACTTAGGATTGAGTAAAGGTTTGATACTCACCTCTGGAAGCATTGACAATGCTGTTGGACCAAACTCAACGGGAAGTGTAACGGCAGTTACTGGTTCGGGCGGAGATGACGACTTGGACTTTCTATCATCGCTCACCGGTGGAAGTACCTCTAATGATGCTTGTATCGTAGAATTGGATGTATTCGTTGCAACGGATGAACTAGCTTTCGAGTATATTTTCGGCTCGGAGGAGTATCCTGAATTTGTAAACAGTACGTTCAATGATATTTTTGCGCTGCTTATTTCGGGACCAGATATCGCAGGTGATCCAGGATTGAATAATCAACTAAATATTGCCACTATTCCTGGTACTAATACTCAAGTAGAAATTAATTCAGTCAACCAGGGCTTGAATTGGCAGTATTACCGAAGCAATGCAAACGGTCAAAGTATTGAGTACGATGGTCTGACTTCCGACTTTTTGGGTGTGAAAAAAAGTTTGACGGCGAGAGCGGACGTCACCCCATGTAATACTTACCATTTAAAATTTGCGGTGGCTGACCGTGGAGATTCTTCTTTTGACTCGGGCGTATTTATATCCGAGATAAAAGGGGGAACGCCAGACCTATCCGTCAATTTTGCTTCTGGCATTGATTACTTGATTGAGGGATGTTCGGGGACAGACGACGAATTAGTCATCTCTCTGAATAACCCGCAAGATGACTTGCAAAGCTACGGCGTAACCGTAAGTGGTACTGCCACACAAGGAGTTGATTATATTTTAAATCTTCCTGATACCGTATTTATTACTCCGGGAGAAACCGAACTTACTTTTCCTTTGATTCCTATTATGGATAATCTTCCAGAAGGAACAGAGACGATCATCATCACTCTTTCCAATAATTTTGGATGTGGAAATATTAACCTCGCAGAGATTACCATTGAACTGCAAGATGAGCCAGAAGTAGTGATTAATCTTGGACAGGATAGTGCCTTTGTGTGCCAAAATGAAGGTATCACCCTGAGCGTAGATGGTGCATCATCTTATTTTTGGACGCCCGTAAGTGTTGTTGATCCTTCTGATCCGTCCATGCCTTTTGCTACCCCCACGGTAGATACTTGGGTAAATGTCATAGGTACGGTAGGTCCATGTACCGCCGAAGATTCTATTTTCCTACAAGTCATTGATCCACAGGTGTCTATCAATCCGATTACAGTGACTGACATTTGCGAGGGAGAATCTGTCACTCTCCAAGCAGTAAACAATGTAGGTAATCAAGGATTGACTTGGATTCCCAACGCCACCTTACCCGATCCAAATGCCCAAATCATCACGGATACGCCCCCTGTGACGACTACTTACACGGCGACCGTAGAACTAGAAGGATGCCCAGAAACAGCTACCTTCACCGTCAACGTTGATCCATTTGATTTTCCTGATCTGACTACGACGGATACTACGCTCTGTCAAAGTTTTAGTTTTGAAGCTGCCCAACCTATTCCGGGAACTTCTACAACTTACATTTGGACACCCAATAATATTTTGATAGACGATACCACAGTACCCAATCCAACCATTACGGCGGATGACGGTACGGTGATTTATACAGTAGTCGCTACGAGTGTTAATGGCTACTGTTCCGAGACTGCGGAGGTTGTGGTTACTGGAGTACCCGCAAGCGCACCGATCAGTAATCCCGATACGATAGAGGTTTGCTTGGGCGAAACGGTTGACTTAGCGGCAAATACTTCTACGGCGGGTGTTGGTTTTCAATGGCTTTCTAATCCTTTCGACCCCACCTTGACTCCCGCTACGGATACCAATCTCACGGTAACACCGACCATCTCTACCACTTATTTTACGGAATTAATTGTGGGAGCGTGTACAGTTTACGATTCTATTTTTGTGAGGGTGGACTCCTTGCCGGATATGTCGCTGGAGCCAGTCCCCTTCAAAGATATCTACTGTGCGGGGGATATTATCTCCTTGGTGACACCTACTTATGAGCCTTCTGATTTTCCAGCGATTATGCACATGTGGGATTCGGATACTTTAATTTTTTCTAGTTTAGAAAATCTTAATCTGGTCTTAGAAGCCTACGAGGCGGCGACTTATACTAGAGTGACCACTAACCGAGCTTGCTCGGATATTTCTAATATTACCATAGAGGTAGTTGATCCTATCTTGGATTTACTGTGGACAGATACGACCATCTGTGCGGGGGAAACATTAGAAAATATAGAGTTTGCGGGGGAAGCTAATCACATGTGGACACCTACCGAAGGTATAACTTCAGGTGCAGAAACGAATACCATAACTTTAGAACCCACACAAAGTGTGGATTACACAGTCACCGCTACGATCTCTGATTGCCCAGCTTCCGCGACAGCTTCGGTCACTGTCAATCCAACCCCCGTAATCAACATTACGCCTGATCCTGCTGATCCTACTCAAGTGGGTACGGCGATCACTTTTACCGCCGAGGGTTCTGGATTTGATCCTGACAACGCCCAGTACATCTGGACTTATAATGGCGTGGAAGTGGGCAATACCAATCCGATAGACATTACTATACTAGAAGTAGGCACGGAGCAAGAAGCCGTTAACCTAGTACAGGTAACTGTAATCAATGAGTTTGGTTGTACTGGAATTTCCAATAACCTGTCCATCGAAGGTACAATTCCAGATTACTTTGCGCCTAATGCCTTCACGCCCGATGGGGACGGCGTTAACGATTTCTTTAACCTTGCTTTTACTGGTCAGGAAGAAGATGCCCCCCTGGGGCCCATTACTTTTTCTCGATTCTCGGTGTGGAATCGCTGGGGAAATTTAGTGTATAACAATGAAAATCCGACTCAAGGATGGGACGGTACTATTGACGGAGAACCTGCACCTTCGGATGTTTATGTTTTCTTTATCCAGATCGAACTTCCAAACGGAGAGATAAGGACTTTCCCGAATGATAATGATCCTGATAATGCTAAAGACCTTACTCTGATTAGGTAAGCCTTGTTTGGTTTTAATAAAAAAAAGAGGTAGTGGCGACAAATGCTATTACCTCTTTTTTTTTGTCAAAACTGAACTGTGCTAATTTTGTTTTGAAATAAAAGCGGGTGGTAAAGGCACAAAAAACTTTGTGTCCTCGTGACTTTGTGGCAAGCAGAACCCTCACAATTTAGTATAGCCACAAAAGCCCAAAGGCACCAAAAACTTTTTTTCAAAACATTAAAAAACTTCGTGTCCTCGTGACTTCGTGGCCAACAAAACCCTCACAATTTGGTACAGCCACAAAGACGCAAAGACACCAAAAACTTATTTTCTAAATATGAATTTCCTCAAAATAACTTCTACCAGTTGTTTATCACTCATTCTTTTGTTCGGATGTACCGATCAAGAGACCTCATCAACAACCCCCCAAAACGCCTACGCCATGACGACTAACCTCAAATCAAATGCCTTCAAAGATTATTGGTACCAAGGAAAAGCAGAGATCACTAGCTACGACTTGGAGCAGGTTCGCTACGGTGAAATTCGCCAGGGCAATGCGGTAATGATTTTCGTAACGGAAGATTTCTCAAAAAAGAAACAAGTCAAACTAGACAATCCATCTGCTACGCCCGATGACGCTGTTTCTGTTTTGAAATTGAATATGACTCGCAAATTCAATACGGGTATTTATCCCTACTCCATCATGCAATCGAGTTTTACTCCCGTGGATTTAGAAAAATATCCCAATACGCTAAAGGTCACTAGCTCCTCGCAAGAATGGTGTGGGCATACTTTTATGCAATTGAATTTGAAAAAAAATAATTACGAAAGTGAGGTACGCTCTTACTTTGAGTCGGAAGGAGACACAAAAACTCGACTTAACAAAACATTGCTGGAAGATGAAATCTGGTCAATCATCAGAATCAATCCTAATAAACTACCGCAAGGAGAAATAGACATTATTCCGAGTACCATCTACGCCCGTCTCCGACACATTGATTTTAAAAATGAAAAAGCCATAGCGAGTGTAGAAGAAAAAGGTAGCGAAACTCATTTTCAACTCCAATACAAAAATCTGAATAGGACTCTCAAAATAGTTTTCGAGAAAGCGTTTCCCCACCAGATTATCGCTTGGGAAGAAAGTAGCCGAAGTGGTTACGGGGGCAATACACCGACACTCACTACGAAAGGAAAAAGAAAAAAATCCATCATGCTGGATTACTGGTCTAAAAATGGGCTAGGAGATAGCCACTACCGCGCGGAATTAGGATTGGAATAAGTAGAAATCAAAAAAGAAGTAAACGAAGTACTCTACACCCACGGCTATAACAAGGTGGGTACGTTTGTTTACAGCTTAGTCATTGACGGTCGAGTGATTGACTCCAGAAAAATGGTGTTTGCGAATTGAGTAAGAGTTTCGAGTTGTAATTTACTTTGCTATTCAACTCGAAACTTGCCTAATCCGATCCCGTCTAACTCTTACCATTTTTTCCTACATTTGCGGAAATTTTTCAAGATACCTTAACTGATTACTACTCATGGAAACTGCCACACTTACCAGCATACACTGGCACGACGAACGATTTGCATTTGACAGCAAAGCTCGCAACCCAAAGGTAGAGCAAGCGTGCTTCCATCATTTTTTTGGAAAAAACGAAATGACCATCGTTGACTTGGGTGCAGGGACGGGGTCCAATTGCTTGTACTTTTTTGAAAAATTTCCGGGAAAACAAAACTGGATTTTTATCGAAAAAGAGGAGCGTATTTCTAAATACGCATTAAAGCGGCTCACGCGGGAAGCAAGTACAAAGGGGTATCTGGCGCACCAAGAGCACGATAAATTGGTACTAAAAAAAGAGGAACGTGAAATTAAAATCGAATACGTGACTGGCTCTTTTTTGGATTTAGTCAATTTGGTCAACTTGGACAAAGTAGATTTGGTGATGGCGAGCGCAGTATTTGATTTGATTTCTTTTCCGCAGTTCGTAGCGTCTGGAAGTGTTTTGTTAGAAAAAAAACTACCGCTACTGACTACCCTCAACTACGCCGAAATGAACTTTGATTCTGACGATCCGTCCGATCCATTTTTCATTGAAAAATACGAAAGTTATATGAATCGCCCACAGGCCTTCGGCAAGGCGATGGGAAAAAAATGCCCAAGGATTTTAGTCAATTTTTTTCAAAAACAACAAGCTAAGTTGGAGTTTGGCTCCAGCATTTGGAAGCTAGAAGGTAAGCCCGCCAAGGGTATGAATAACCATTTACTTAATTTTATAGAAGCTGCCACGCAAGAAATGCTAGAGGAAGAAGAAGAAAATGTCTTATTCGAAGAGTGGATTAAAAATAAGCGGGCGATGACAACGTCGGGCACATTGAATACCTATGTGCAATATTATGATTTGTTTGTGTCGGGTAGTTGAATTCGGGTTTTGTTTTAAAACTAAAAGAGGCAACTAAAATATTTGAATTTTAGTTGCCTCTTAAACGTAGAAATCTTTCACGGTTTAATAATTTTAAAAGTTAGATAATCATACCACCTTGCTT
>JBCCJE010000291.1:0-6752 GCA_039027925.1 Bacteroidota bacterium | reverse complement strand
ATCTGGAGTCCCAATGCGCCTAATGGGATTCTTGATCCTAACGTAGTTGGTTCAGGAACTTTCCTAGTTGAATATACTTACACAGACGCCAACGGATGCTCCAATACCGCTACTGCTACCGCCACTATCAACCCCAGTCCGATGGCTAGTATCGGGCCTTTTAATACCCAAATTTGTACTAATGATGATCCAATATTTTTGGTCGGAATACCACCCGGTGGTCAATGGGGTCCATTAACTCCCGGTGGTAATCTTATCCCCTCCAATCTTGGAGTAGGTAATTGGAATGCTACCTATACTTACACCGATGCCAACGGATGTACCGCCACGACTACTACTCCATTTCTAATTTTACCAGAACCAACAGCTACCATCACGAATCCGGGGACGCTATGCGAAACGGGGGCACCCGTCACCCTACAAGCAAGTCCGCAAGGTGGTACGTGGAGTTTGAATGCGGCGAGTGGGGTATTTATTCCATCTAATTTTCCCCCCGGTAGTTACGAAGTGACCTACACTTATACTGCCCCGACTGGATGTATGACGATGGCTACTACCAATATTATTGTAGAAAGTGCACCTACCGTGGACATTCTTCCTCCTCCTCCGTTATGTACGAGTGATGGCATATTCGTATTGACCGCTATTCCCGCGGGAGGCACATGGGGCGGAGATACCCCGAATGGAATAATTGATCCAAGTGCATTGGGAACTGGACAATTCACCGCTTTATATACTTATCTGGCACCTTCGGGTTGTCTGGTTGTTGATTCGGAATCATTTACCATTAGTGGGCCTCCGGCAGTGAGCATTGACCCCGTGGGTAGTCTTTGTGTTAATAGTGGTGCTTTAGTGCTCAACGCTACGCCCGCTGGTGGCATCTGGAGTACTAATGCTCCCAACGGAGTATTTGATCCGAGTGCGTTCATTCCGGGAAATTATACTATTTCTTACACTTACACCGATCCAACGAGCGGCTGTTCAGAAAGTGCGGATATTGATATTCAGGTGGTAGCCGAGCCTACTGTTTCCATTTTGGGAAATACTTCATTTTGTGCAGGTGCTTCCACTATTTTGCTGACCGATGGTGTTTTTGCGAGTTATAGTTGGTCAAACTCTAGTACTGCAAATGTCATTACAGTTTCTACTCCGGGGATTTACACCGTGACCGTAACGGATGCCAGCGGCTGTACTGCTACCGCTCAACAATCGGTTACGCAGAGCAATCAGATTATGCCTACCATTTCGGGAGGAACATCTATTTGTGATGGGGCCTCTACTACACTTACAGTAGATGGTACGTATAGTAGTTACGCATGGTCTAACCAGAGTGCTAATAGTTCAATTACCGTAACCTCTACGGGGACTTATACTGTGACCGTTACGGATGCGAGTGGATGTACAGGGACAACTGATATTTCGGTGACTGCTAACTCCAATCCTACGCCGACGATCATGGGCGAAAGTGCTTTTTGTCCCGGGCAAACTGCTATTATTGCAACTGGAGTTTATGCCAACTACCTTTGGTCAGAAAATTCTACGACCCAATTTATCACCGTCGGGACAGCAGGCACTTACACCGTGACCGTAACGGATGCAAATGGATGTACCGGTACTGCCGATTTTCAGGTTTCTGAGCAGGTAGTCAGTCCGCCCGATATATTAGGTGCATTAGATTTTTGTGAAGGTAGCTCGACTACCCTTACTGGGAGTGGAGGATACTCCTCCTACCAATGGTCGAATGGGTCTAATATCAACACTACAACTGTTGACCAATCGGGCAACATCACCCTGACGGTAGTGGACGCCAATGGATGTACTACCGATAATACCGTTTTTATTACTGAAAATAATAATCCTGTACCTTCCATAACTGGGGTATTGGATATTTGCGTAGGAGGTGTTACCACTCTCGAAGTAGATAATAATTTCGTCAGTTACCAATGGTCAGAAACTTCTACTACTAATTCCATCAGCGTGACCGAGGCTGGTATTTTCTCAGTTACTGTCACGGATGGAAATGGATGTACAGGAGAGGATCAAGTGACGGTTAATGTGCTTCCCGAACTACAACCAACCATTACGGGGGATACTGATTTTTGTAACGAAACATCTACCACGCTCGATGCGGGAGACAATTACGCTTCGTACATTTGGTCGAATGCCGAAACTACCCAAACGATCAACCCAACTGAGACGGGAAGTTTTACCGTGACGGTTACGGATGGTTCGGGATGCACGGGTTCGGCAACTATTTCGGTTACAGAGTTAGCTATACCCGTACCACAAATTAGTGGCTCTACGTCTTTTTGTACGGGTACGTCCACCACGCTGGAGGCAACGGGAAATTGGGTGAGCTACCAATGGTCAAATAATACCAACGATCCAAGTATTGATGTAGCGATAGCTGGGCTGTACACCGTCACCGTGACGGACGCAGATGGTTGTACGGGGACTGCGGCAGTAGATGTGACTGAGAGTTCTTCGCTGAGTCCAGTCATTGTTGGGGATTTGAATTATTGTCCAAACGGAACAACTACCCTCGATGCTGGGCTGGGTTTTGCCACCTACACGTGGTCGAACGGAGAAAATACCCAAACTATAGAGGTAATGGAAACTGGAGACTTCACCGTGACGGTTTCTGATGCTTCGGGATGTACGGGCGAGCAGACGGTATTTGTGGAAGAAAGCGTACCGCCTAGTCCGACCATTACGGGACAAAGTTCATTTTGTACAGGTGCCTCATCCTTGTTGGATGCAGGCGTGGGTTTTACTGATTATCTGTGGTCAGATGGTAGCACTAACCAAACCTTAACAGTAATCGAGTCGGGTACTTTTACGGTGACTATTACGGATGGAAATGGCTGTATAGGTACTACGTCAATTGAAGTGGAAGAATTGGCTTCCTTGAATCCGGGTATTTCGGGAAATAATGAATTTTGTACGGGAAATAGTACGACCATTGCTGCTGCGAGTGGGTTTGCTAGTTACCTTTGGTCAGACAACTCCACTACGGATTCCTTAGTCATTACCGCAGCGGGGACTTACTCCGTGACGGTGACGGATAACAACGGATGTACGGGCGAACAATCTTATTCTGTAAGTGAAAATAACAATCCACTTCCGACTATCTCGGGTGATCTTGAATTTTGTCCAAATACTTCTACGGTAATCACAGCGGAGACAGGATTTACCAACTATTTATGGTCGGACAATTCAACCGATGAAAATCTCGAAGTAACTGCGGCGGGAAATTATACCGTCACCGTCACAGATAATAATGGCTGTACTGGCGCTACGGAAGTAACTGTCGAAACATTGACCTCTCCCGTGACGACGATTACGGGGGCAGCCACTTTTTGTCCCAATGAATCTACGGATTTAGATGCAGGGGGAAATTTCTCTGAATACTTATGGTCAAATAATGCGACCGAGCAGACGATCAATGTTGATTTAGCGGGACTTTATACCGTCACTATCACGGATACCAATGGCTGCACAGGTACGGATGTAATTGAGGTGAGCGAAAATATACCGCCCGTTCCAGTAATTGTGGGGGCTACGTCTTTTTGTTCGGGCAACGCTACTGCGCTCAACGTATCGGGAAATTTCACAGACTACCTCTGGTCGGATAATTCTACGGATACCTTTATCAACGTCAATCAAAGTGGCAATTACACAGTAACCGTAACGGATGACAATGGATGTACCGGTACTTCAACCGTACAAGTACAAGAATTATCCACTTTACTTCCAATGATTTCGGGAAATACCAATTTTTGTCCCAACGAATCTACCTTAATCCAAGCCGAAACTGGATACGATACGTACGCTTGGTCGAATGGTACGAGCGATCCTAACATTACAATTACATCCGCTGGAATCTACACCGTTACAGTATCTGATGTAAATGGATGTACAGGAACAAACGCCGTAGAAATATTCGAAAATGTAACCCCCGAACCCACCATTGCGGGATCTACTACTTTTTGTACGGGATTTTCTACTACACTAGATGTTGGGTCTAGTTATGTAAGTTACGTCTGGTCAGATAACTCCACCGAACCAACCTTGGAAGTAAATACCAATGGAACTTTTGCGGTGACTGTGACCGACGCTAACGGCTGCACGGGAGTGACTTCCGTTGAAGTTTCGGAGAGCAATCAACTCCAACCCGTTATCTCTGGTGATGATGAATTTTGTTCGGGTACTTCTACCGTGCTAGATGCGGGGTCTGGATTTACGGCCTATACTTGGTCGAATAATACGTTTGGACAAACCTTAGAGGTCAATACGGCTGGCACCTTTACCGTGGTTGTTACGGATCAAAGTGGCTGCACAGGATCAACTTCCATCTTAGTAACGGAGAATATTCCTGTGGATGCGGGTACGGCCAACGCAGCGACGAATCTTTGTTCCGTGGATTTTACAACAATCAATTTACAAAACGAATTGATGGGCGCAGATGACAATGGCGTATGGAGTGAAACCTCAGCTATTCCTTCGGTAGGTAATGGATTCGATCCCATCCTCGGCGTATTCAATACGGATGGACAACTACCGGGTACTTACACTTTTGAGTATTTCTTGGCCGGTACGGGGGCTTGTCCTGACGATACGGAAACGGTAACGATCACGATAGACGAAACACCCGAAGCAATCATTGCTCCCACTTCAATTTTGACTTGTGATTTTCCTGCCTTTGAACTCGATGGTGATAACTCCGTTGGGAACGCTGGACTCACCTACGCTTGGACAACGCTGGATGGAAATATTCAGTCGGGTGCCGCCACTTCAACTCCGACGATAGATGCTCCTGGGACTTACGAATTGACAGTAGCTTTACCCAATGGATGTTTTTCTACAGCGGATGTTACCGTCAACCAAGATATTGCCACACCCGATGTGAACACAGGTATGGATCAACAATTAACTTGTACCAATGGTGAAGCCACTCTAGCTGTAACTAGCAATACGCCTAACGTAATTTTTACGTGGTTTGGCCCTGGCATTACTGCTATGAATATGAATGAGGCTAACCCCGTGGTGACTTCGGCGGGTAACTATTCGGTAGTTGCTACTAATACTTCAAACGGGTGCGAATCTTCTGTGGCTACCGTGAACGTCGCTGCCAATATTGATGCACCTACTTTTACACTTGATCCAGTTGGGGCGTTGGATTGTAATACGGGGGCACAGGTTTTGATTGGTCCAACGGCTACCAACTACGCTTACCAATGGTCACTCAACGGAAATCCGATTGCGGGAGCTACCGATGCTGCTTACGAAGCTACACAGGCAGGCACCTACGCCTTGCAAGTGACCAATACAGATAATGGCTGTAATACCGTGGATATGATTGAAGTGATTGAATTCGTTGATCCTCCTTTGGCTGACGCTGGAACTGCCGATTTGTTGACCTGCAGCTTGGGTGCAGTAACCTTGAGCGGTAGTGGCAATGCGCCTTTTAACAATATCACCTACCAATGGCTAGATCAAAATAACAATCCAATTCCGAACTCGAACACTACTTCCGTGGAGGTGACACAACCGGGGATTTATACCCTAATCGTTACGGATAATACCAACGGATGTACTGCTACTGATCAGGTTACTGTTCAGGCGGATAATAATTTTCCCGTAGCGGAAGCTGGTCCTGATCTAATCCTAGACTGTGATTTTAATGATGTCCTGCTTGGGAGTGCTAACCCTCCAACCAACTACAGTTACCAATGGATTGCTACTACGGGCGGTTTTATTGCTAATCCTACTATCCCAAACCCAACCGTGAACCAACCGGGTACTTACCAACTGGTCGTGACGGATAATTCGAATGGATGTACCGCTACGGATGAGGTGGTCATTTCAGAAAATACAAACCTTCCAACTGCCTTCGAAATAGAACAAACTGAAATTTCTTGTAATGGTGAAAACGATGGATTACTGAACGTGCTTGGTACACAGGGAGGAACGCCACCTTACGAATATACATTTGATGGTAGTAGCTTTATGGGTACTACTACCTTCTCATTTATTGGCGCAGGATCTTACTCGCTGTCGGTGATGGATGCGCTGGGCTGTGAGTTACAAACCGAAGTAACGTTTCTTGATCCACCTCCGTTTATTTTGAATCTAGGGCCAGACATTACCATTGAGTTGGGAGATGAAGCCCAGATTCAAGGACAAGCAAATTCGCCTTACGATTCCATTTGGTGGAATCCGCACAGTTCCCTGCCCTGTGATGATTGTCCGAATCCTGTCGTGAGTCCCACCGAGACGACGACCTACTCGGCGAGTGCTATCAATTTCAACAACTGTATAGATACGGATGACCTTACAGTTTTTGTAGAAAAAAATAGAAACGTCTTTATTCCCAATGTCTTTTCTCCTAATGATGATGGCTTCAATGATGTCTTTTATATTTTTGGTGGTGATGACGTAGAAAAAATCCGTACTTTTCGGATCTACAACCGCTGGGGTGAACAGATTTTTGAGTTGAATGATTTTTTCCCTAACGATGATACCAAGGGATGGGATGGATTTTTTAAAGGAAAAAGAATGAATCCTGCGGTATTTGTTTATTTCGCCGAAATAGAATTTAAGGATGGTTTGGTGAGAATTTACAAAGGAGATGTAGCATTAAGGCGATAGCAAGATGATTAAAAAACAAAACCCATTGTAATTCATTATACCAATGGGTTTTGTTTTTTATAAAATGGAAGACGAAAACTTTGCGTTTGAATTCATACTGT
>JBCCJE010000290.1:0-6764 GCA_039027925.1 Bacteroidota bacterium | reverse complement strand
AAAAGGATCAAGGATGTTATTTATCCCCAAAGAAAACGATTTGTCCCAGATAGTTTTCTTTAGATAACAAAAAAATGCACCTTGTCCCTCTGGGTTGAAATTGATCTTTCGCTACGATAAATTAGTAGCAAACGACTAACCAACCTACTAGTTAGATAAATCTAAATATTAAAGATTTTTTGATTTGAAATCGGTAAAGCGAACGAGCCTTGCCTTAGGATTTCTTTGGGAAAAATTAGAGAAAATAGGCATGGCGTCATTTTCTATCCTCAAAAAAGAAATTTTGATTAGTTGACTTTTAGTACTGCTCCGACCTTTTTTCGGTGACCAAAATTTTAATGTTGCTTAGGGTGTGTTTACCGAATGGTCGGAGTATTTTTTTGAACTATGAACAATGGGAAGTGGACGATTTCAAATAAAAACTAAAAGGAAAACTTCAATAGAATATACAAGATATTTGGCTCATTCAGAATTTAGTTGAGTTCGGTTTGAGCGCATCGAGTGACTAAATTTTTTAAAACATAAACAGTACTAAAATGAAAAAGAATCTAATTGTAATGTTGCTTAGCTTTTTAGCCATGCAGGGATTTGGACAGACCGAAACGCTCTTTAATCGCTCAAGAGTAATTGGTGCTTTTGGTGGCCCAATCGTAGAATTTAGCCAATTCAAAAAAGATAACATTACGTCGCAGGGTGGTGGTGGCGCACTTATCATTGATGACTTCTTCATCGGCGGTTATGGTATCGGAAGTTTTCAAATTGACGACTTGACCGATGACGATGATAATGTACAGATGGAAATGGGCCACGGAGGATTCTGGTTGGGATATACTTACCGCTCTTACAAGTTGGTACACATCTTCGCTTCTACCAAGCTAGGTTGGGGAGGTATTGACGTTCGAATTGACGATGAAGGTTTTCAGACCAATGATAACATCTTTGTGATCTCCCCCGAGTTGGGTGTTGAGTTAAATGTGTTTCGATGGTTTAAAATTGCGGGTACGGCAGGATACCGCCAAGTGACTGGGGTCAATGAAGCATTTGGGCAAACCGACGAAGACTTTAGCGGACTGACGGGGACGCTGACTTTCCGATTTGGAGGATTTGGAGATTGGAGACGCAGCAGAAGAGATCGGTCTAAATACGATTAAAGGAGTGGGGGTGTGAGTATTAGAAATTCGCAATGCTCACATACCTTACTCTTCTTTTCAAACATATTTAAAATCAAATTGAAATGAAAAATAGTTTTTGCGTAGTCTTATTTTGCTGCTTCCTACTTCAAGGATTCGGGCAGTCACAAACGCTGTTCAATGATGCTGATATTTACGGCGGATTTGGAGGACCGATCATTGAGTTCTCTGGGTTCAATGGCGATGTCATCACTTCTATAGGCGGAGGTGGCGGTGTATTTTTAGACAACGTTTTTATCGGTGGTTACGGCATGGGTTCATTAGAAATGAGAGACCCATCCGTGGAGCAAGAGAATTTTAAAATGAACTTAGGGCACGGAGGATTCTGGCTAGGATACGCCAAAAATCAGTACAAACTCACCCACCTTTTTGCTTCTACTAAGTTAGGTTGGGGATCAATTGATGTAGATTTTGATGGCCCTGGAAGTAAGCCGTCGGATAATGTTTTTGTCATCAGTCCGGAGGTAGGCTTAGAGGTCAATTTATTTCGATGGTTCAAAATAGGCGGTACAGTTGGCTACCGATTGGTGACTGGAGTCAATGAAATAGATACCCATTCCAACTCGGATTTTAATAGCGTGACTGGTGGGTTGGTCTTTCGGTTTGGGTGGTTTGAGCGATAGATTGGTAGGGGCAACAGGAAACTAGCTGTTCAATAATTTTTTTGGAGCAAGCTAAAGCTATTTTTCAACAAGATAGCTATTTCCATTTTTTAACAATAAAAAAACGTGTGAATAAAATGGCTGTTGAGATACCTAAAAGTAGAAATTATTAAAAGTTTAATATGTTTTAATTTGCTGATTATAAATTGTTTTTTTTTTACAAACATTTATTGTAGATTAATCCTGCCTCCACTGCAAAGTAGAAGTGTAAGCCCTTGACTATCAGTTGTTTAAAGATTTTTTTTGTTGTTCCATAGTTGTTGTATTGACGCTTTCTTTTATGTAAATGTCTCATACTTCCCAAGTAAAACAATACCCAAAAAACCATCTACAAATTAGCAATAAACTCAATCAGATTCACCTCCTTACCCAAGCCTAATTTTTTCTTCAGTCGGTATCTTGCTTTTTGAACACTCCCTGCGCTGATGGCCATGAGTTGCGCAATCTCCTTAGTGGAAAGTCCCATACGGATGTAGGCGCAGAAGCGCGTTTCGTTGGTGGTAAGGGAGGGATTAGTGCGCAGCAATTTTTCGAAAAAATTGGGATGTACCTCCTCGAAGTGCAACTTGAACTTTTGCCAGTCATCATCGAAGTTCATGTTCAAGTCAATATTTCGATCCAAACTTTTGACTTGTTTTCGGAGTTGAGCATCGTTGGTTACTTTGAGAGAGCTGATCTTTTCTTTGAGATCAGTCAACATCTTATTTTTTTGTAGCATAAACATCGTGTTGCTCGCTAGTTCTCTTTCTTTATATTCTAGTCTTTCTTTTAGGCGTTCTCTTTCCTCTTGTTCGAGCATCTGTTCCACTCGTAGTTTTTCTAATTCTTCTTTTTGGAGTTGTACTTTTAGATTTCTCCTCACATTGAACATGTAAAGAATAATCGCAACAATGCCTAAGAGCACGAGTAGCGCATTTTTTGCTAAGTTTTTATAATAATTAATCTGCTTCTCGGATTCGAACTCTTGGCGTTCGGTATCCAAAGCGTACTGAGCGTTGGTGTTTGCTAGTTCTTTTGCGGCGCGCCTTTTTTCGATTTCTGCTTCTACTTGTTTTTCCTTTTTGAAAAATTCAAATGCTTCCGTGATGTTGCCCCGCTCATTATAAATTTCTTTGAGTAGCTGGTAGGTGAATTGTTTTTTGTCCACCAGATCATTGGCTTCACAAATTGCCTTTCCCTTCATGGCACTCTCGATAGCTTTTGGCAGTTTACCTTCATTCTTGTAAGATACCCCAATCAAAAGATGATTAAGGGCCAAAAAATCCTGATCGTCGGAGGCTTCTGCAAGTTCAATGTTACGTTCACAAAATTTTCTTGCGGTCTCAAATTGTTTCATGGCGATAAAGGCACTACTCATGTTACTTCTGGCAAGATGAATATCTTTTTCGTTACCTAATTCTTCGGCTAGTCCAAGGCTTTTTTGAAAATGAATGAGTGCTTGGTCGGGAAATGAGTCTAAGAGCAACTGCCCCAATTCTT
This sequence comes from Bacteroidota bacterium, assembly GCA_039027925.1. GTDB lineage: Bacteria > Bacteroidota > Bacteroidia > Chitinophagales > Saprospiraceae > CAJQQY01. Next base: position 3,433 of record JBCCJE010000290.1, on the reverse strand, counting down.
TATTCACAATGTGAGCGGACTCCTTTTTTTCCAACTCAGTATAAATGTCAAGTGCTCGCTTCAACCGCTCAACGGAGCGATTAAAGTTCTCACGATTAGCTCGTCCGTAGTGATGCAGTACGTAGGCTTGGTGGGGTTTATCACCAAAATCAACCGACAAATCTTCGAGGTAAGCAGCGTACTCGATGGATAAGCCAACGCTATCTTCTTTGTGATACGCCGTTCTCAGCAATCCTTTGTAAGCATTCATCATACCCATTGTGTCTTGGACATTTTCCGCTACGGCCAGAGAATGATTAAAATATTCTTTAGCTTTTTTGGTAAAATCTTTATCGTAGAAATACAATCCAATTTTGTTAAGCGTGGTGGCTTTAGTTTTGCCTTTTTGGTTGTCGGATAGTAGGATTAAGCTATCTACATTTTGACTAAAAAAAGTAGTAGTGAAGAATAAAAAAAAGGTGGTTATGGTAAGTCGTATTAGCATGATTAAGGGCGAAAATAATTAAAATAGTTTATACCTTTAGGAATGAAAGATGTTATTCTCATCTGTGCGATTGTATCAGGTGTAGCCTAAACGAATTATCTTTTTACGATGTTATATCTCCAAAACCGTTTGTTAGTTTTATCCCTAAAAAACACTAAGAATATTAAATCATTCAATTAGACGACGGCAAACATGCGCATCTTTGTACCCACAAGAAATGGTTTCCATTCCTATCAGTTTTTAAATTTTCAAATTGTTAACCTACCTAGTGCTAGGCAACTGCTCAGGTTTTTACTGCTGATCGTCGGGCTGATCCTATTTTACTTTTTCCCGAACAAGATTTACAGTAATACATCTACATTTTCCAATTGCCCCACTACGAGTAGGATTTACGTCAATCAAAACGTAATAACTTCGGGTGACGGCACTTCGTGGTCAAATGCCTACGCAGCATTGCGGGATGCCTTGGACATGGCGCAGGATTGCCCCGATATTACAGAGATTTGGATAGCAAAAGGTACTTACAAGCCCTCCGCCGGTACCAACCGTTTTGACTTTTTTATTATGAGAAATCATCTATCTATCTACGGAGGTTTTGATGGAACAGAAACTCAACTGAGCGAAAGAGATTGGAGGTTGAATGAGACGATCCTGAGTGGCGATTTGCTGGGTGATGATGATTACTCTACGCTTCCCGTAACTGGAAACGAAGAAAACTCCTTCCACGTCATCTTTAATTTTTTGAATGATCTGGATTCTACGGCAGTTTTGGATGGGATACATCTCGTAGGTGGTAATGCCAATTCGGGACCACCCAACCACATCGGCGGTGGACTTTATAACAAACAGGCATCGCCTACCATTCGCAACTGTAAAATTTACTACAACCACGCTGGCTACGGTGGTGGCGGCAATTATAATGACATCTCTACGCTACGAATAGAGAACTGTGAGTTTTTCGCTAACGAGGGTAGTTTCCGAGGGGGCGCCATGTACACCGATAATTCTACTCCCAAAATTTATAATTGTACTTTTTACAATAATCACGCTTACTTTGATACCGTGGGGGTAGGCGGTGCTATCTTCAATAATTTTTCTAGTCCTGAAGTCATCAACTGTACTTTTTACAAAAACTCTGCGACCAATCTGGGGGGCGCCATCAACAACAATTCATTTTCAAAACCCAAATACTACAATTCTATTTTTTGGGAAAATGGGGATGAGATTGCTAACACTTCTACCGATCCTAACGGAGGAGACCCTGCTCCAAATACTAACAATGAACCTACATTTCGGCATTGTTTGATTCGAAATTCTAACGGTAGCGGTGCTGATTGGAATATCTTCTACGGAATTGATGGGGGTAATAACATTGATGCAGACCCTCTATTCGTAGATACGCTTTTGGGTGACTTACACCTAGAGGATTGTTCGCCGGCCATTGATACGGGAAGCAATGTGCTTGTCCCCGATGAACTCACCTTCGATCTCGATGGCAATGCGCGTATTTTTCAGATCAATGATACTGGGGTAGTGGACATGGGAGTTTATGAATTTTCGTTGCCGATCCTCTGCTGTATCGTTGGGGAGACGTGCGATGACGGCGATCCGTGTACAGCGGGGGAGACCCTTCAGGCAGATTGTAACTGTGGTGGTGGCACTTTGGTAGATGACGACAATGATGATCTCTGTGATAGTGATCCTTTGGATAATTGTATCGGACTAAATATTGGAGATGCTTGTGATGATGGAAACCCAGCAACAACCAACGATATGATTAATGCTGACTGCGAGTGTGATGGCTTAGTAAATGTGGAAAACTTAGACAATAAAGCAGCTACTTTTCGAATTTTTCCTAACCCCGTGAGCGCTTATTTATTTTTGGAAATAAAAAACGCAAAGGGAGCAGGGCAAGTGAAAATTTACAACAGCACAGGGCAATTGTTACAATGGCGTAAGGTGAATTTAGCAGGTGTATCCAACTTGACTTTTGATACCAATAATTACAGTAGTGGTATCTATTTTATACAAATCCAACTAGAGCATCAGCAAATGATGAGTCAACGCTTCGTAGTAGAATGATGAAATGGATTTGAGTGTAGCTGATTAGGTACTCGCCAAAAACAAGAAAAGTAATCAGCTTTTTTTGGCTGAACAAAAACGCAAAGCTAAAATAGTTTTGCTGGTATCATTAGTCATGCCTTCGATGGTCATACTTTATTTGTTTGGTGTGCTGTCCGCTATTAGTGAGCTACTTTACATTTATGACTAACTGTTGAGCACCATTCCAATGTGTGGAATGTTATCTTCCAAATACTCTTTTCCTACGGGTTCGAAGCCTAAGTTTTTATAAAACTTCAAAAGGTAAGTTTGAGCTGATATCTTGACTGGCTGGTTTGGAAATAGCTTGTTACACCAATCCTTGGAAGTATTCATCAGAGCTATTCCCATCCCTTGACCTCTAATGGCAGGAGAGGTGACGACACGCCCGATAGATGCGTATTTTTTGTAGGCAACTCCTGCGGGCAATAACCGCGAGTAGGCGATTAATTTTCCATCTCCATCAAATCCTGTAAGGTGCCAAGCAGCCTGATCTTTGCCATCGGCATCAAGATACGGGCAGTCTTGCTCCACTACAAAAACTTCTTGTCGGAGTGCCATACAGGCATAAAATTCATCTAGGTTCAGGCGATAAAATGGAACACACTTGAAAGTCATTTTTTATTTTTTTGCCCGAAAATAAAAAAAGTTCAGCCATCCGTAATGACTAAACTTTTTTCTTTTTTTGAAAAGTTAAATGTGTTGAATATACAAATAGGGATAAGAAAATCAATTTGTAACAACGGAACCATGTTTTGATGCGGCGAATTTCATGAGAGCTGGGTACGGACATCTTTGTTCAACGAAGTCATGAATGTATTCTGTTTTCTTCAGTTTTTTTTTTTTTTT
>JBCCJE010000289.1:0-6770 GCA_039027925.1 Bacteroidota bacterium | reverse complement strand
GGAATGGTTCAGTAATAAATTTACATTTTCTACTTGTTCATGTACTTCATCAAAAAAACTGTGTATTTTTGCAGCCTTATGGTAAAAATCGGTAACATAGAATTAGGAGAGTTTCCACTACTACTTGCACCAATGGAGGATGTAAGTGATCCCCCGTTCAGAGCACTCTGCAAAAAGCAGGGTTGCGATATGATGTACACAGAATTTATCTCCGTAGAAGGCTTAATCAGAGACGCTTCCAAGAGTGTGCAAAAACTAGACATTTACGATTACGAAAGGCCTATCGGTATTCAAATCTTTGGGGCTAATCACGACTCCATGATGCGAGCCGCCGAAATTGTAGAAGAAGCACAACCCGAAGTATTAGACATTAACTATGGATGCCCCGTCAAAAAAGTCGTCTGCAAAATGGCCGGTGCTGGTATCTTGCAGGACATTGATAAGATGGTCAAATTGACGGACGATGTAGTGCGCTCCACCAATCTTCCCGTCACCGTAAAGACCAGATTGGGCTGGGATGAAAATACCAAATATATTGAAGAAGTAGCCGAACGGTTACAAGACGTAGGCATCAAAGCACTCTCCATCCACGGGCGTACCCGAAAGCAAATGTATAAGGGAGAAGCCGACTGGACGCTGATCGGAAAAATTAAGGAAAACCCAAGAATTAAAATTCCCATCTTCGGAAACGGAGACATCAATAGCCCCGAAAAAGCGAAACTCTACCGAGAGCGGTACGGTGTGGACGGCATTATGATTGGCAGGGCTAGTATTGGTTATCCTTGGATTTTTAGAGAAATAAAACACTACTTCAAAACGGGCGAAATCCTACCTCCACCTACCATCGAAGAGCGGGTCGCCGCCGCAAGACAACATCTAAAACATTCCTTAGCCTGGAAAGGCGAAAAGCTAGGCGTCCTCGAAATGAGACGACACTACACTAATTATTTCAGAGGATTTAGAAATATCCGACCTTACCGTATGAAGTTAGTGACCAACCCTGATCCTAATGTTTTGTTTGAAATATTAGACGAGATAGAAGCGCATTACACGGCAGTTGGGATTGGGTGAGTAATTTGGGTTTTCCCATCTTTCGAGATACAGAGAACGGCCTACTTCTTCAACCGCATTTTTATATCTTCTATTCTTCCCTTTGGAATGGCTTCGATTAATTTTTTGGTATAATCACTTTGCGGATTATTGTAAATATCATCTGCGTCTCCCATCTCTTCGATTTTCCCCTGATTCATAACAATCATACGATCACTCATAAATTTGACGACCGATAAATCGTGGGATATAAAAATGTAAGTAAACTGAAATTTTTCTCGCAACTCCAATAGTAAATTCAATACCTGCGCTTGTACGCTTACATCCAATGCCGAGACGGACTCATCACAAATGATAAACTTGGGATTAAGTGCCAAGGCTCGCGCAATGCAGATGCGTTGCCGCTGCCCTCCCGAAAACTCGTGTGGATACCGATTAAAATGCTTTGATTCCAGATTTACGGTTTCTAGTAGTTCAATGACTCGTTCTTTTCTTTCCTGATCGTTAGCTAGAATTTGGTGGACTTGCATAGGTTCCATGATGGCATTTCCGATGGTCATTCTTGGATTCAGGGAGGAATAGGGATCTTGAAATATGATTTGCATATGCTTCCTCATTTTTCTCATGGCAGCCTCATCTAGCTCAAAAATATTTTTCCCCTCGTAGATGACTTTTCCTTCTTCGGGCTTCACTAGTCGTAAAATCGTTCTTCCCAAAGTAGTTTTACCGCAGCCGGATTCTCCCACGAGACCAAGCGTTTCTCCCGAAAAAACGTTAAAACTTACGTCATCAACTGCCTTGACCCATTCGAGCGTTTTTCCAAAAAAATTCTTTTTGGCAGGAAACCAAGTCTTTAGATTTTTGACTTCCAAAATTGGTGGCTGGCTTTTTAATTGATCTTGTCTTGCTTTTCTTTCTGCAGCTTCTATTTTATTTGTGGTAGTTAAATCCTCGATGTCTTTTTGTTTTTCAACGATGACAAAGTTTCCCGTTTCGTCTTTTTCAAAATCCATAAAGTCACTCACTACGGGAAGTTTTTTTAATCTAAAATCCAAAGGAGGGCGACAAGCAAGCAGCCCCTTGGTGTAGGGGTGTTGGGGATGTAGAAAAATATCCCCGACATCACCTTGTTCTACTATTTTTCCTTTGAACATGACCAGTACCTGATCAGCAATTTCGGCAATGACCCCAAGATCGTGGGTAATAAAAATGATGGCGGCGTTAATTTCATTTTTTAAATCGTTCATCAATTCCAGAATAGCCTGTTGCACCGTCACATCCAAAGCCGTGGTGGGTTCATCCGCAATCAGTACGTTGGGATTGCAACTCATCGCCATCGCAATCATCACCCTTTGTTTTTGGCCACCCGAAAGCTGATGGGGATAGGCTTTGAATATCCTTTCGGGATCAGGTAATTGGACTTTTTCAAAAAGCTGAATGGTTTTTTCTTTGGCTACTTTTTTAGATACTTTTTGGTGGAGAATGATGGCCTCGGCTACTTGGTCGCCACATCTGAAGACGGGATTGAGAGAAGTCATGGGCTCCTGAAATATCATAGCGATCTCATTGCCACGGTAACGCCGTATCTCTTTTTCGGATATTTGCACTAAGTCAACGGGGTCTTTATCTTTTGGATAGTAAAGAATTTTTCCACCCACAATTTTGCCAGGAGGATTGGGTATGAGCCGCATGATGGATAAGCTGGTGACGGATTTCCCCGATCCTGACTCCCCCACAATACCTAACGTCTCGCCACGGTACAAGGTGAAATTTATTTTATCTACCGCCTTGACGATGCCTTCTTCTGTGAAAAATTGAGTTTGTAAATCTATTATTTCCAGTAATTTTTCTTTTGCCATATTTTATAAATGTTGAAGTTTTGAGGAGGAAGGAGCGTACAGGGAACTAAGCCGCATCAGTAAAATCCAAAAATAGTTAAAATAAAATTCCCAGTTGATTATGCCTATATTTGGGTTTATATTTTTCACCTAAATATTTTGTTATGAACAGTAAGATCACTTTACTTCTTTGCTTTTTTCTCTTTTCTGTTAGTCTCCTATCTTACGGACAGGATGACGCAGAAAAAATTGATAACCTCATCAACGAAGGATATCAACTACACGAAGCTGCTGATTACCAAGGAGCTATTGCTAAGTACCAAGAAGCCATTCAACTGGACGGCAAAAACTTATTAGCGCACGCAGAAATTGCTTTCTCGTATTACCGATTGGAGCAATACAATAAGTCCATCGAACATTGCAAAAAAGCCATCAAATATCACAAGAAGGACGAAAGACTCTCCACGGTTTACGTAACTTACGGCAATAGCTTAGACATGATCGGCAAAACCAAAAAGTCAATTAAAATTTACAAGGAGGGCATCAAGAAATTTCCAGAAGACTTTATGCTGTACTTTAATTACGGAATCACGCTGATGAAAAAAGGAAAAAAAGAAGATGCGCTTCCACAATTTCAAATGTCCGCAAAATTGAATCCTCTCCACGCTAGTTCTCATTATCTGCAAGCATTAACGACCAGCGAGCTGAGGATGCAAGTCCCTTCGATTTTGGCAGGTTGGCGTTTTTTGATTTTAGAACCTACTGGGGAGCGGGCAAAATTAATTAGAGCGGGCGTCGCCAACATTATGAAAGGTAATGCTCAACGAACGGGTAAAAATGAAATCACCATTAACATCAACGATTTTATGAGCAAAGGAGAAAAGGAAAATGATTTTTCTGCTATCAACATGATCTTAGGATTGAGTGGAGCGGTAGATTTAGGTGAAGAAGGAATCGCGCTCACCGAACAAGAAATCATTTTCAACAAGATGGAAACGATTTGTAAAATGCTCACCGAAGATGAAGAAAAATCTAAAGGATATTACTGGGAGTACTACGCACCCTACTTTAGTGCACTCCATAAATCTGGGCATCTTGAAGCCTTCTCTCACCTATTTTTAGCATCAACCAATGAAGATGTTATACAGAATTGGTTTGAAAAAAATGGAGAGAAAATAGAACAATTTTACCAATGGTCAGAGGCCTATGAATGGTAGCAAATCCCTGTCCTCTGGCATTATTTGTGAATGTATCGGTTAAAAAATAATACCAATTATAATGAGAAAATTAGCAATTCTTCTTCTTACACTTGCCTTTTACTTGACTTCCTTTTCTCAAATTTCTTCCAATATGACACTCCTCGGCAATTGGGATGTGGACACCCTGCCCACGGCAGGAAATGTTCAGTACAATGATATTTGGGGTTACGTAGATTGCGCAGGCAACGAGTACGCCATCATGGGCTCCGCTTCGAGGGTTCACTTTATCAATGTTACTGATCCTTCCAATCCTACTGAGGTAGCCAGTTTTGCGGGAGGTCAAACTACGGTCTGGAGAGACATGAAAACGTACAAAGATCGAGCGTACGCCGTATCCGATAATACGAATGAGGGATTGATGATTTTTGATTTGAGTGACCTACCCAACTCCGTAACAATGACTTACCAAAGCAATGATTTTTGGGGAAGATCACACAATATTTTTATAGATGAGGCCAACGGGCGATTGTATTCAGTAGGGACAGATACCCGAAGTGGAGGTGTTATCATTTTGGATTTGACCAATGATCCAGATAATCCTACGTTGCTATCTTCTATTAATTTACCCGCCAATCCTAATTCTGGAACTGGATACGTGCATGACATTTACGTGAGGGATAACATTGCTTACGCGTCTCACGGATTTCTTGGATATTTTATTTGGGATTTAAATGATCCCAATGTACCAGTATTGTTAGCATCGAGAGATACGGGGGCTTACAATCACAGTAGCTGGGTATCGGAGGATGGGAGTTTTGCTATTTATGCGGAAGAAGTACCGACGGGAAGGCCCATCGGCGTTATGAATTTGGAAAATTTAACTAACGAATTTATTGAAATTGATACCACTTTTCAGTTTCCCCTAATCGCTAATGAGCAAAATACGCCTCATAATCCTTTTATCAGAGGTAATCTTTTGATTTGCTCTTACTACGAGGATGGACTCCAAGTTTACGATGTATCAGATAGAATGAATCCGATACCCGTGGCTCACTATGATACCTATCCAGATAATGTGACTTATAATGGGTATAATGGAAATTGGGGCACTTATCCTTTTTTACCTTCAGGAAGGATACTAGCATCTGATATTGAGTCTGGTTTATTTGTGTTGGAGTTGGATGCCTCGATTCCAATTGCAAATATTGACGCACTCACCGTACCAGACCTTTCCGATCAATTCATAGACACTGTTGAGTTATGTTTAGGAGAAAATTACAACCTAGAATTGCCAAGCGGTTTTGATACTTACGAATGGTTTAGAGATGGAACTATGTTGGCAGCTAACGAAATGTCTTTACTAGCGGAACAATCAGGGACTTACTACGGGCAAGTTTATAATCAACATTGTGTAGCTACCACCAACTCCATTGAGGTTATCTTCAAGGATGTGCCTGATTTTTCTAGTTTACCTACCGACGATGTATCCGCCTGTGAAGGTGATCTGATTCCCTATGAAGTGCCTAGCGGATACGATGCTTATACTTGGACTCGTGATGGAGATACCGTATCCAATACCAATACCCTCGAAGTCAGCCAAAATGGAACGTACCAATTGGTTTCGACTCTAAATAACTGTACCCTCGAAAGTACGCCCGTAGCAATTATTTTTAATCCGATTCCTTCCGTAGAGATCATACCGCAGGGACCTACTACATTTTGCGTGGGTACGTTTCTCAATCTGAATACCATGACTAATGCCGAAGATTCGCTGTGGACTTGGACTCAAAATGGAATACCTTTCAATACCGAAGCTGACGTACCAGTTACGGAGAGTGGTCTCTACGAAGTTCAGATTACGGATATCAATGGATGTACCAATGTTGCTTCCGTGGAAATTACGGTGAACGATCCCATCCTCCCAACCGCCACCTTGGATGGCAATACGCTGACTGCTACGGAGGCCAACTACTACCAATGGTTTAAGGATGGCTCAATCATTCAAGGGGCTAATAATCAAAATTATAATCTATCGGAAGTCGGAGCGTACTACGTGGGCACGGTGGATTCCATTGGTTGTTTTGGGGTGTCCAACATTATCAACGTTGATGTCGTCGCTGCTAGAGAACTAAAGAATGTGGAGGAATTTTCGATATTTCCCAACCCCGTAAATGAATTGTTACAAGCCAAGATAGTGTTAAGTCAATCTGACGATTTCACTACTCAAATCATAGATCTTAATGGAAAAATTCTTTTCGAAAACTTTGCGGAGGCTCAATCATCGGATCAAATTCAAATTGATGTCAGTCATTTTCCGAAGGGTATTTATTTGCTGAAAATCCAAAACCACGAAGGTCAAATGGTGAGGAAGTTCGTCAAGTGAATTTTTCTAAATGAGCAGCCATTTCAATTTGATTTTCACTTATGTAAATTAATTATTATATCTGCCTGTCGTGAGGTAGATGTCGTCCCACATATCGCCGCTGTCTTTTTCACTCTCTTACCTGTCGCTCGAAGTACTTTCCCATCTAGGTTAATTTGATGTATTTTGAGTTGCGGTACGATCTCCTTTGACCAGTTGATGGCATACCCTCCCATGATACAATTAATCGGATTTTGCGAAATATAGATACTCAATATTTTGAAAATTGCCTAATCAACTGGTCAAAGGAGATCGTACCGC
>JBCCJE010000288.1:0-6773 GCA_039027925.1 Bacteroidota bacterium | reverse complement strand
TTAGTTTTAGTAGAATTTGATTTTTTAGAGTCCTCCTTGCTTTGTGTGCTTAAAATTTTAGTGATTGAACTTGAATAATTTTTTTCTAAAAATTGTGCGTACGTTCTGATCGTCGGTGCTTCAAAAATCGAAGTAATAAATACTGTTTCGTTGAATTTGTTTTGAATTTTAGCAACGATATTTGCAGCTTGAAGTGAATTACCTCCCAACTCAAAAAACTTATCATCAATTCCTATTTTTTCAATTCCAAGTGCATCTTTCCAAAGCTGAGTCAACCATTCTTCTAGTGAAGTTTCGGATTTAACAAATTCTTGCGCTAGCTCTGGACGTTCATTGGTAGGTTCAGGTAAAGCCTTGCGGTCGATCTTACCAGAAGTAGCGAAAGGCATTTTTTCCAAAAACATAAAAGTTGATGGAATCATATACTCTGGAATTCGCTCTATTAAAAAATCTCTAAGCTGAGTAGCATTAAGTTGTGCATTATTTTTTAAGGTTAAATACCCTACTAGTTTTTGCTCATCAGATTTTTCTCCGAAAATATTAACAATACATTCCCGAATACTCTCATGCTGGGCAATTGCTGATTCTACTTCTCCTAATTCAATTCGATAGCCGCGTAGTTTTATTTGAAAATCAGCTCGCCCTACAAAGTCTATATTCCCATCTTCCAGCCAACGCCCAAGATCTCCTGTTTTATATAAGCGATCTCTTCTCTTATCACTAAATGGATTTTGAATAAATTTTTCGCTGGTAAGTTCACATCGATTTAAATAGCCTCTAGCTACTCCAAATCCGCCAATATGAATTTCACCGGTCTCTCCTACTTTCGTTTTTTCTAAATTTTCATTTAATATAAAAATCTGAACATTATCGATTGGCTTACCGATTGGAACTTTTTCTTCATTAAAATTCTCAGGGGTAATATAGATGGTAGAACCTACCGTAGTTTCAGTAGGTCCATATTGATTTAATAATTTTGCTGAAGGTAAAACAGCTCTATGTTGATGCACCAAATTAGCGGGGCATGCTTCGCCTGCTACACTTACTGATTCAATAGATAATAACTTCGCCTGTTCTACTTGATCTAAAAGAATAGTGTAAATGGATGGGAAAGTCAGTAGGTGAGAAATTTTATGTTGATCAATAAAATTTCCAAGACGCTGAACATCTTTCTCTAATCCTTCTTCAGCTATCACCATTGTGGCACCTTGTAGAAGTGTCCACCAAATCAAGAGGACAGAACCATCAAAAGCAAAAGAATAAGCGTAAAGAAATCGCTTAACAGGATGTTTAACAAAATCTATTTGACCTTGGATAAGATTGACGACATTGCGATGTTCTATTTGAACACCTTTGGGTTGTCCTGTTGAGCCAGAAGTATAAATGGTATAAATTAAATTACCTGGTCGGCATTTATCCGCAGGCTTAGTGGTAGGATGTTGCGCAATTTTATTCCAATCAAAATCTAGATAAATACTTTCAGCGTAGCTCGAAGGAAGCTCTGATTGAAGATGCTTTTGAGTTAAAATAAATTTAGCTTGTGTATCTTCCAGCATGAATTGCTTTCTCGCCTTCGGATATTTAGGATCAATGGGGACGTATGCTCCACCTGCTTTTAGAATACCAAGAATGGCTATCATCATCTCAAAAGATCGCTCTACGCAAACAGCTACTTGCCATTCCGTCACGACACCTTTCCCTCTTAGAAAATTTGCTAATTGATTAGACCTTTCATTCAGTTCACCGTAAGTCATGGACGATGTACCAAACACTAGGGCAGTTGCATTCGGTTGTCTATCCGCTTGCAATTCAAATAACTCGTGTATGCATTTTTTCTCAGGAAAACTGAAATCCGATAAGTTCAGTTTACTCATAGTATTTAGGCTCAAAAAGTGCTACGCTTAGTACTGTACCCTAAATAAAAAAGCGTAGCCCGTGTGAAATAATCGAGCTAGTTTTGAATCCTTCTCTTAAAAGATAGTATGTATGTAATTCTGTGAAATTGAAAAGGAACACGAAGATATTTATTGACGGAGAGGAATAATATACCTCAGATCAGGTAATTTTCGTATGCCTATTTATAATAATTCGGTAAGCGGAAAAGGTATAGAAGGGTCATCAAAAATACGTTTTTTTCTCCAAAAAAAAAATCTCTTATCAGTAAGGAATAGTTCAACAATAAATTTACCATTCCTAATGTATTTTTAAAAAAAAGCGTTCTTCGAGGATGAATCCCCAAAGAACGCTTGCTGAGTATTTCCCTATTTTACAATATTGAAATTCTATCTATCCGTTACCACGAATTGCTTCGCAAATCTTCTGTGGTTATCTATTTTTATAGAAATCGTATAAATACCCGGCACGAACTTACTGACATCCACATTAACTGGAATAGTCGGAATGGATAAATAATCTCTTCCAAACTGTTGTTGTCCCAATTGATTGAATATCTCGATGGTTCCTGCTTTTCCCGAAAAATCATTCAAGGTAATATTGATATGATTATTAGTTGGATTTGGATAAACCACCACTTCTTCAAAATCAATATCAAATTGAAGCCTTCTAACATTGGAGTAGAAGAAACTACCATCCATATTCACCACTTTCAGTCGGTAGAAGTTTTCGCCGTGCGATGGATCGTAATCCATCAAGTCGTAAGCTCGCGGTGAGTCCACTTGATCGGCAACCACTTCTCCTACTTTTTCGAAGTTCACTTCATCCGTAGATACTTCTACGTCGTAGTAATCCACATCTGTGTCTTTGGTCATCAACCAAGAAATAGCACTGTGGCGACCTTCTTTTTTGGCTTTGAAGTCGAGCATATTTGGAACGGCAAAATTACTGTTGGTAATGCAACATCCTTTGACCTTGATTTCATCAACATCAAAAAACATAGCAGAACTTCCGTTGCCAATGGGCTTGTAACCCAATATCTCAAACTTGAAAGTAGTGGTTGAAGTTACCTCAAATGCAGGAATACCTTCAAAGGAGAAAGATTCGAACTCCCATCCATTTTGAGAAACATCCCGTCCGGTTTTCTTGAAAATCTCATTACCATTTTTCGTTACGCGTACTCCAAATTTTCTGAGAAAATTATTAGTTCCAGTATTGCCGCTCAGATGAGCAAAGTGGGTCGGAGACAATTGGAAGAAAGTTAGTTTGGTAAGTTTTCCAACTCCCGAAGGATTGACGGTCACATTAAATCGAAGGGCATCGTCATCATTATTTTTAAATGAACTTCCGGGTTCGCCTAGGATACAAATCCCAGCAGTAGAATTATTCGCACCCGCTACACAAGAGTGTGCGCCATCCGTAGAAAGGTTGGTAGCAGTTACATTGTTGCACCCACCTAAATTCGGAAACGTAGGTGTAAATTCACTAAAGTCAAAATTAGACCCATTGCTAGAGAAGGACTTACAGGCATCCATATCGTACTTGACTAAGGTCTTTTCACTACAAGTTTGCGGAATCGGAGTACCTGCGCAAGTACAGCCATCACCTTGGATGACGTCGTTCTGTGTATTTGGATTACCATCATTACAAGATGATCCGACGGGTGCAGGAAGGTTTGGATTATTAGGAGCACAGTCCTGATTATTGCATACCCCGTCATTATCAGAATCTCCGCCCTGACCAGCACACGGGTCAACGGTACAAGAGATAATAATATTTTTTCCAAAATTACAGATTTCCACTCCATTGGCATCTGAGGTCACTACGCTTACGGGGTAAACGCCATTCGGTAAACCTTCTATCATTTCGGTAGGGCTACACGGGTTACCTTGCCACGGATTACAAGACCACGCTACTCCGTTGTACCCGGGGTTAAATACTTTGATATTGGTTACAGCGTCCGTCAATCCACTAATGGTAATTTTACAACCATCCGTTGTAACAGTAACATTACAAGTAGAAGCTGGAGGTGTCCCCGCACAGGAGCAACCGTCGCTTTGTACTACGTCGTTGGTGGTACTTGGATTGCCGTCATTACAAGGTGTACCCGGTGTAGCTGGGAAATTCGGATCGAAAGGTTTACAATCTTGATTATTGCATACCCCGTCATTATCGGAGTCTCCCCCTGCATTGGCACACGGGTCAGTAGCGCCAGATACATTGAACATGGCTCCATCAATCAGTAAAGACGCACAAATAGAACCGCCTCCTTGAATCAATAAATTATTGACATCAAAACCCGTAGTCTGCCCCGGAACAACAATACCTAAGTCCAAAGTACTTGGCTTGAAAACTAAGGAATGTATTTTATATTGACCAGGCGCATTAACTGTAAAATATGGCTGACTATTAGTGCCGAGGATAGTTAGGTTCGCTCCTTTGGTCAACACGTAAATTAGTTGAAAACCTGCGGGAATAACCTGATCCCCGTTTGGCGTTGCCGAGAGGGCTGCACTACCGTTAGACAAGGAAACATTACTTTGGTTAGCCGAAAGTGTACCTGCGTCGGCAGTACAATTGTTGCCGCCACCTCCCGAAGCGCATCCGAACACCTGCACTTCAGCTAGTACGAGATAACCTGTATTTTGCAACTGGATTCTGACGTATCGCCCAGTAGTGCCCGCAGGAATATTTTCGACACTAGGATTCCCAACGGGGCCCGATTCGAACTTAGAAAAATTAGCTTGATTCAACGCCGTATTCAAATCCGCATTACCGAAAGGCGTACTTGAAATGATCAAAAAGCAATCTTCCGTTTTATCTGTTCCGTCCGTTCGATTCCATATTTTGACTTGCTCAATGTTAAATTCAGCACCCAAATCTACTTGCCAGAATGCTTGAAACTCATTTTGCGTAGCGGAAACCGAAGAGGTGTTATTATCTCCCGTAAAGAATACTCCATTGGTATTACCATCAACTGCTTTGGACGCTGACCCGGTGATACCACCAGCAGTAATGGTACTGGATTGGGTAGCCGTTTTGTTTAGTGCCAAGTTGGTAACGCTAGTGCAGCCACCTCCACCGCCTCCAGTTGGAGTACCTGCACAGGAGCAGCCATCACTTTGTACTACATCATTATTAGTATTGGGATTACCATCGTTACACGGTGTACCCGGAAAAGCGGGGAAGTTGGGGTTATTAGGTTGACAATCCTGATTGTCACATACCCCATCATTATCGGAATCTCCACCTTGACCTACACATGGCCCGACAGGCGTACCTGCACACGAACATCCATCACCTTGTACTACGTCATTCTGAGTATTCGGATTGCCATCATTACAAGGCGTACCTGGGGTAGCGGGGAAGTTGGGATTATTGGGTTTGCAATCTTGGTTATCGCATACGCCGTCGTTGTCGGAGTCTCCGCCTTGCCCCGCACAGGGGTCAGTTGTCGCACAATTGATTACTACCGTAAAATAATCATTACACACGTTCGTAATGACACTTACTGGATAAGTACCATTGGGAAGTCCATCTATAATTTCGGTATTCTGACATGGATTACCTTGCCAAGGATTGCAGGAGAACGCTACTCCACTCCAACCTGGATTAAATATTTTAATGTTAGCTCCCGGATCATTGATATTCGCAATAGTAATTTTACAACCATCAGAAGTCACCGTCACTCCACAGTTTGCAACTGGTGTACCTGCACACGAACAACCATCATTTTGGATGACGTCATTTTCGGTATTCGGATTACCATCGTTGCAAGATGCCCCCGGAGTAGCTGGAAAATTAGGATTATTGGGTTGGCAATCTTGATTATCGCAAACTCCATCGTTATCGGAATCTCCCCCTTGACCTGCGCAAGGATCGGTTGCATTTACCGTTACGGTGAATGTACAAATCTTAATATTGCCACAATCATCAGTTGCTTTGAACTTGATCGTAGTGGTTCCAATTGGAAAAAAACTACCACTAGCTGGTCCTTGGGTCTGACTAATCGAAACGTTGCCAGGGACTTGTGCTGGCGGACAGGGCTTTTCCATCACAAATTCGTGGGTTTCACTTCCTTTCCGATCTTTCCATTTCCCATCATTTTTGAACATCAGGGCATAGTCCGCACCATTGTAGGAAGGGCCCAAATTGTTGGGTTCGCCAGATGCCCAGTTGGTATAATTTGAGCTACCTGCTACCCACTGCCAGTTGCCTTCGTTAGCAGCATCGCTGTAACCTATCCACGCTGTACTAGCAATGAGATTAGAACGAACGTAGTTGTTTTCGGAAGAATTATTAATGACTACAAGTTGACCTCCGTTCTGATTACTTTTATTTTTCGCAGATGTCCACGAGTAGTTATTGACATTCGAGCAGTAGTATTTACTACCGTTGTGTTCTCCCATGTAAATAAATCCATTGATGTTGTTGGACAGGGAACTGCAATCTTGTCCAGAGTTAATGACACAAGTAGTAGAAGCAGAGGGAGCGTTCCAAGAGACGGTTTTTCCGTTGCTTCCAGCGGGGGCATTCACCACAATATTATTCGGACAATTATGGATGGTGATATTACCTGTCAGGGGAAGGTCGGGCAAATTAGCATTAGCTGCGGCGGAACAAATAACGAAGAGCCACAACAAAATAAGCCCAGTAAAAAGGTCAGTTTTTCTTTTCATTTTTTTAAAGTTTTGATTAAAAAATAATAAAAGGAGAAAAGGAATCTAATCCTATTTTTTATAAAAAGACGCTTCTTACAGGAAGCGATTTAAGAGTATCGTCTAAATCTTAACTTCCTGAAAACCAACATTTTATGAACCCTGCTTCTGCCGGCAGGCAGGAAACATAAACTGTTGATTTTCAGTTCGTTAAAACTTTAC
>JBCCJE010000287.1:0-6793 GCA_039027925.1 Bacteroidota bacterium | reverse complement strand
TGCGAGGAGAAATTTGAAATTACCCTCCTAGACTGCCGCTGAGTTGACGAATAACTATCTATGATCTTCCTACCTTCCCAGTTCCTCACTCATACCGAATCACCTCCCCATCTGAATCCTGTGTGAAAATCCTCGGTCCAAAATTGATGGTAGGTTTTCCGTTGACAGTCTGTGGTTGAATGCCATCGGGAAATAGCTCTCGGTAGCTAGATATCTTGAAGGGTTCGATGACCGCCCCACTCATAAAGCAACCATCGTAGAGGCTTGCATCTTTATCGTCCACGACGATGCCTCCGATCTCAAAATTTAAGTTGACCATCACGTCGTCCATCATCATTCTTTTCACTTTGTTGGCTCTACCGAATCGAAGGCTTCTTCTGATGTCTTTGCCATTGATGATGTAGTGAATCTTCTGTTTTGATCTGGCGGGAATTTTACAATTCATTTCGTAGCCTACCGTTGCAATGTGCTGTTGGAAAATTCCATTGACAATAAATGTAGTATAATTTAAGGCGATCTCTTGATCCGAAACATTTTCGTAAAGGCAGGAGAATTTGACAAATTTTACTTTTCGCTTGGAGTTACCTTCTTTTTCGAGGTAGGCGATGTCGGGTTCGGTTATCGTAGTTTTGAGGTAAGGCTGGGTTTCCGCTTTGTCAAAAATTTGCGCTACGCCCATACCATTTTCTTTGAAGTCCTTTGCCATCTTCAGGATCTCCCCGTAGGACTTGGTTTCTAATTCGTAATTGAAATAATCACGCTGTCGAGTAATCGTGTAATTGATTAAAAAAACGTCATCGTGAGTCAATTTTTTTTCTTGCACCAATTGGGGGAAGTCGCCTTCGTAATAGTCAGCGTAGAATGGCTTGTCCAAAACAGAATGCTCGCACGATCCCAAAAACATGGTAAGTAATAAAAGGTAGCAGTATTTTTTCATTATCTAATTGTTGTTGAAAATTTTTGAGGTGCAAAGTAATTAAAAAAAATGGATTTCAGATGAGGATGGGACAATGGCAATAGCAATGACAATAGCAATGAGACAATGACAATAGCAATAGCAATAGCAATGGCAATGAGAATGACAATGACAATGAGAATGACAATGAGAATGACAATGAGAATGAGAATGACAATGAGAATGACAATGACAATAGCTTGGTCGCCGTGAAGCTATCTAACAATCAAAAAATAATTTCTTAATTTCGTGCGTCCAAAAAAATCGAAATTATGTTTGAAAAAGATTCCATTGTTGCTGGGTTGTTATTGGGTATTTTTATTCCGGTAGTAGGTTTTGCAGTTTGGTTAGAAATATACGATCAGTTGGAGGCGAGAGACATTATTAGTGGATTTGGCGCGGAAGATATTCGGAGGAGAACTTCTGCCTTGCTCGGTATTTGTTTTAATTTGATTCCTTTTGCTATGTTCAATAATCGGCGATTTTTTAATTCCATGCGGGGCATTATGATTCCGACGGTTATCTACGGTGCAATCTGGTTTTTTTATTTTGGTTTGGAAATTTTATTTGATTGAAGACGATGGACATCCATGAAATACTACATCATAGCTGGGGAAGCCTCGGGCGATTTGCACGGGTCAAATTTAATGAAAGCGTTGAAGCAGCAAGACGCAGCGGCGGAATTTCGGGTGTGGGGAGGAGATTTGATGCAAGCGCAGGGAGGGACGCTCGTGAAGCATTATCGGGATTTGGCCTTTATGGGGTTTGTGGAAGTGGCTAAAAATATCAGGACGATACTCGGCAATTTTAAGCGATGTAAAAGCGATGTTATCAATTTTGCTCCCGATGTTCTGATCTTGATTGACTATCCTGGCTTTAACCTTAGAATGGCAAAATGGGCCAAACCAAAAGGCATCAAAGTTTTTTACTACATCTCTCCGCAGTTGTGGGCGTGGAATAGTCAGCGAGTACACGGTATCAAAAAAAACATTGACCAAATGTTTGTGATCCTTCCTTTTGAGAAAAAGTTTTACCAACAATATAATTACGAAGTGGAGTTTGTGGGGCATCCGCTACTGGATGTCATCGAAGAGAAAATACCCAACCCTGATTTTCGTAGGGAAAACGGTTTGTCCGAAAAACCCATCATCGCCTTGCTACCGGGTAGTCGCCAACAAGAAATCAGTAGAATGCTACAAGAAATGTTGGGCGTGGTGCATCACTTTCCGAAGTATCAATTTGTGATTGCGGGCGCTCCGTCTATTCCTCTGGATTTTTATAATAATTTATCAAAAAATATTTCGGGTACTGCGGTCAAAGTTATTTCCAATAAAACCTACGATCTACTACAACACAGCGAAGCCGCCTTGGTCACGAGCGGAACGGCTACCTTGGAGGCTGCCTTATTCAATGTCCCGGAAGTAGTTTGTTACAAAGGAAGTTTTATTTCTTACCAAATCGCCAAAAGATTAATCAACGTAAAATACATTGCGCTCGTCAATCTGATATTGGATCAGGAACTGGTGAAAGAACTCATACAGGAAGCATGTCATCAACAAAATTTGGTTACGGAATTAAAGCGAATTTTAGATCAAACCAACGCAACGAAAATCAAAAAAGGGTATGCACTTTTGAGAGAAAAACTTGGTAACGCTGGTGCCTCCTTCCGAGCAGGAAAAAAGATGTACGAATTATTGCAGGGAGATTAAAACCCCCGAATGTCTAGTGTGTGCTCCTTCAATTTTTAAAATGTAAGCTCCATCCTCTAATTGTAAAGGCATTGTTGTGCGATGTACGCCGCTATCCAAACTCCCTAGCTTTTTTTCAAAAATTATTTTCCCATCCAACTTTATCAATTGTAAATTCAAGTTATCCCGACGATGTAAATGAATTGTTACATCGTCTCCCGCAGCAAACGGATTAGGATGGCTGACGCTAAAATCATGCTTAGTTACCGATAATAAACTGGTAGTCATTAATTCATTTTCCAACTCCAAAAACAAAACAAATCCGTCGTGATCCGAAGTCCTGAGATTGGGCGATAATTGGTTCAGATACGCTGGATGATTATCGGCGTTGGCCCTCACATATTGAAGTTTGTTAACCGTAAGTCCCTGTAAATCAGCAGTTAAACAATGGTCGAGGATTTGGGCATTTCCCCTGAAAATAAAGGAATATTGTTCCTGATCGGGTACAGTTAGGCTTTGATTAGTCAGCGGTGTCGTCACGATATTTTGAACGGGATACTCCGCACCAAGCGAAGGTGTACCTGCTATTTGGTTCACTACATCCACGTACCCGTCGGAAAATTGAAAGGCATTAAAATCACCAACTACCACTAAATTATCATTAATTCTTTCTTCTACCATTTGAGCTACCGAGATAGCCTGCTCGTGTCTTCTTATTTTGGTAGTCGTATTTTCAATACCATTTAAGGATTTCAAATGAAGATTCAAAATGGAGATCGGAGTAGGAGGATTGGTATTAAAATTAGCTTCCAATAACAGCGGCGGACGAAAGTGCAAATCTCCTCCAAAGCTAACTTGTTCTTCCGCACCGAGTTGCGTGATTTGTACATCGGTAATGGTATTCTTCACTAGGTATCCCACGTTGATTACAAAACTCCCACTTGAACCATTGGACAACAAATACGGTGTGTACTGAATAGTTGAATAAGTACTCGTTATCAGATTAGCCACATCCTGAAGAACAGCCAAACTTCGCACCTCCTGCACCGCTACAATATCTGGTGCTTTCATTAATTCCACGATGTAGTTAGCCACTTTTTCTCTACGAATCAAATAGTTATTTTCCAAATCAGATAACTCTAGTAAGTTGATGTTACCAATGGTCGCCTGAGTAGCCGTAGCTTCATCAACTGCCCGTAGCGGAGGTTGTCCCGTAATTTCGTATTCAGTAGGCAAGATCAAATAATCATCGAAAGCATAATCAATTACCCCCGTTGCGGAAATCTGAATATTACCAGAAAGCAGCGGTTGGTCTTCTAGCCCTAGTCCATTTGGATTAAATTCAAATACCTCCGGATTACCATCCCATTCCAGAAATCCATTCGGCGCAGGTGCCTGTACACCTGGTTCTCGAAAACTTCGATCAGGACCTACCTTGATAGAGGTTTCCCCAAAATTATTAGTCGGCGCCGTAGTGGTAGCTTCCGTGAACTGAACCAACATGCCTTCCACTTTTTCCATATCAGAAAAATCGGTAACATCGGGTGAGGGAAAATTTTCAGTCAATAAGATCGGCGCAGGCAAATCCACCGCGGAAGAATCCAACAGGATAGTCAAGGGATCATCTTCGTCAAATTGCGTCCGCTGAAAAAATTCTCTTACTGTACCAATGACTGTTACCATGTTGCCGACCTCCACCGTGGGAGTATTGTTAAGTTGTACCCGAATACCATCGGAGGTAGCTATCTGATTGTCAGCCCGATAGCTGGGCGTTTGGATGTAAAAGAAGTCATCGCCGACTGCGGTCACGACATTTTTTGGTGTCTCTACGAGCTGATTTAAGAAAGGGGAGAAAGCACCGTTTCCTTGAATTTCCCAAATTTCTAAATTGGGGATTTGTCCATTTAAAGCATTGATTATCAATAATATAGATATAAATAAAAATGTATTTTTTTTCATAAAACGATCACGAGGTTGAGGATACCGAAGCATCGAAAGTGTAGGTATAATTTACGTTCAAAAACTTTCCTCATTCATAATTCCTAAATCTCAATTTTGTTTTAGTAAATCCAGAATATCATTGAACAATCCCATGTCTAAATTATTTTACTTAAATGCAAGATACAACCAACGATCCGTTTTTGGAGAAGGTCTCCGATCCCGTCAATCAAGCTGGGATTGTACTGGTCTGCACCATCTTTATTATGATTATCACGAAGATGGCTACGTGGATGGGTATCGCCGAATTTAGAGATTACATTCCTTGGGTGATAGCGGCGTCCTTTCTTTTATTCTACGCAGTATTCAATGCTCTATTTAGTCTTAGCACGGACGATATGAACAAGTATTGGATTCGATCCATGGTTTCCTACTCCGTGTTGGCAATTGCTTTGGGGCTTTTAGCGTATTTAGCATCGTCGGTAGGATTCAGCGAGGCGGGTACCATTCGGTGGATTTTTATTGTACTCACCTTCGTCTATTTGGTTTTTTTGTCCATTGTCAATTTTATGAAAAAAATTGTAGCATTCGCAGAAAGCGAAGAATGGACAGCTCCCAAAAAAAGAAGAAAGAAATGATAACCGCTACGCTGACGACGGACGACCTATTTTTCACCAAACAAAATTACAGTTAACATGAAATACATCATTGCATTAATCATCATCGGAATATTATTATTGATCGCCTGTAGCCCAAGCCCAAAAGTCTCTAATAATTATGATGTTAAAGCCGCCGAAGCGCGCATTGCGCAAGTCACCTCGGAGGTAGGCGACACCATCAAAAAAATAGAAAAGTCCGAAGCAGAATGGAAAGCAGAATTGTCCGAAATGGAATTTTACGTACTGCGCAAAGCGGGTACAGAACGATCATTCAGCGGCGACTTATGGGATAACAAGAAAGAAGGCGTATATGTGTGTGCTGGTTGCCAACTACCTTTATTTGATTCCTCTACCAAGTACAAATCGGGTACGGGATGGCCCAGTTTCTGGGATTCTATCAAAGCTAACCACATCGAAACCACGACCGACTACAACATAGGTTACGCTCGTACGGAAGTACACTGCGCAAGGTGTGGTGGACATCAAGGTCACGTATTCAAGGATGGCCCCCAACCGACTGGACTGCGCTACTGCATCAATTCCGTGAGTTTAGATTTTGTGGAGAAAAAAGAAGATACGATGAAGTAAGAGATCAAGAAAATAATATCTTAGTAATTAATATCAGACCTTCCAGATGTTCGAACATTTGGAAGGTTTTTCTACAACAAAAATTTACTACGAAAGAACTTCCCTACCAAATACCACTTCAACTACTTTTAATTATACCAAACCTATTCATTAACCTAAAAATCATAATATCATGTCAATTAGATTAGGAGACGTTGCTCCCGATTTTACCGCTCAAACTTCAATGGGCGAAATCAACTTTCACGAGTGGCTCGGCGATAGTTGGGGATTACTTTTTTCTCACCCCGCCGATTATACTCCCGTGTGTACTACCGAACTTGGGCGTACCGCCGCCTTGTCGGGAGAATTTGCGAAGCGCAATGTCAAACCCATTGCGGTAAGTGTAGATCCGATAGATAGTCATCAAGGCTGGATTAAGGACATCGAAGAGACGCAGGGTGTGACTATGAACTTTCCATTGATCGCCGATCACGATAGAAAAGTAGCAGAATTGTACGATATGATTCATCCCAACGCCAGCGAAAAGGCAACGGTGCGAACGGTCTTTGTGATTAGTCCTGATAAAAAAATCAAACTTACGCTGACCTATCCTCCTTCCACGGGTAGAAATTTCTTGGAAATCCTACGAGTGATTGATAGCCTTCAGTTGACGGCTAACTACTCGGTAGCGACTCCCGCCGACTGGCAGCACGGAGAGGACGTAGTCATTTCTCCCGCTATTACCGACGAAGAGATTCCTAACCGATTTCCGAAGGGGCATACTGTCATAAAGCCTTACCTACGGACGACACCACAGCCGAACTTGGAGGAATCCTAGCGGAGTATTTTTTTAGGAAAAAAATAAACGAACCCATTCGAATCTCCATCGAATGGGTTTTTCATTATGGGTTAATACTCCCTTGCTAATCGTAAAAAGCACGACCTTTTTTTAAAAAAGTACAGGTAAGTCTTGTTTACAAAATAAT
>JBCCJE010000286.1:0-6796 GCA_039027925.1 Bacteroidota bacterium | reverse complement strand
TTTTAGTTATATCAGGTTGTTTAGAGATTTTCTCTTTGCAACTCAGATATGCCAAATCTTAAAGATTTGGCATATCTCTCCAGATCAAATTTACATAACTAAAACATGCACGACCCTATCAGTAAAAGTTTAATTAAGCCTATGCCTAAATCAACGAAGGGTTACAAATAAGATTTTCGAACGTTAAGTCATTTGGAAGAGAGAAGAGAGAAGAGAGAAGAGAGAGGAGTGAGGAGTAAAATGATCTCGCTTCCCGCTTCTAAAGGATTACAAATAAATTTAATTCATCAATAAAACTGATTACATGAAACAGTTAACCTTCCTTAGTAGATTTTTTATTTTATCGCTTGCCTTGACTTTCTGGACTTCTTGTGGAGAAGACGGTACTGGTGGTGTGGACGGAATTACACTTCCCCCAACTGTTGAATTACAAGCTGGTGTGGACTTGGTCACGACGGCCACTACGATTGACGCTAGTTCCACCTTCAAAGTAAATGTGAGAGCCGAATCTGGAGATAACACGATGACTACCTTTACCGTACTCGAAGATGGAATTGCTATTGATGCTAGTAGGCTAAAATACAACGACGAAGCCTTTGGCAATTTCACTAATCCCTACACACTATCCACGGCAGAGCAGTCTGTTTTTGATACGAACATCGAAATTATTGCTCACGACGAAGGAACTAAGACCTACACCTTCCGAATAGCAGATAGTGCCAGCGAAACCGACGAGACGACCGTGGATATCTCCGTGAACTCTACGCCGTTGAGTTTTGCTTTTGATGCCTCTAATGGTGGATTGTCCACCGATGCTACATTGCCCGACCCAACTTCATTCAAAGTTCAATTGGTTGCTACTAAAGGTAGCTCGCCGTTGAGTACCCTTGCCGTCCTCGAAGATGGCGTAGAAGTGGATGCCTCCAGAGTAAAATTCGGAACGGACGATAACTTCTCCTCCGCTGCTAGTTTTCCATCTAACCCACTAGACCTTATCAACGATGAGAAAGATGGATTCAACTGGTTCATTTGGGTATCCAGCCACGACTCAGGTACTAGAACATATACCTTCCGATTGACTGCAGAAAATAGCGATACGGAAGATTTGAGTCTAGCCATTACTATTTTCTCGGGGACTCCAGTAGTAGAACTCACTGGTAAATTACTACTCAATTCTGGAGGTCCGCAAGGGCAGGGAGGCATTAACTTACTGACAGGAGATGGAGACATCAACTCCACAGATTCTGATGCGCACTTACGAGATGTGGGTATAGACTTGAGCTTGCCCAGCGATCAAAACTGGATTAGAAAAATTGCGCCAGCGAATGGTTCTATTCTAAAGACTCCTGGCATAGACTTCCCGGTTGATGATTTTTCTGCTATTCAATTTTCGGAAGAAATTCAAACTGCCTACGATAATGGTAATGAAATTTCGGAGAGTGATGTCGTGAATATCGGCGACCGTTTTCTCGTTGGCTTAGCGACGGGGCAGAGTATTTTGGTGCTCGTGACCAACGTTACGGAAACTACCAACAACAACGCCGACTCCTACGAGTTTGCTATCAAATATTAGGAGAAGAGGGAATAGAGATGCCTGTCCCGAAAACTCGGAGGATTATGGATGAAGATGCCTGCCTCGAGGTTTCGGGGCAGGCATAATCTTTAATTTCCCATTTCCCTAAAAGCAATTTTTAAATCTGGTTTTTTAATTTTGTGAAAAACAGATTTATGAAAAAATTGCTTTTAGGATTTTCAAAAGTATTGGCAGGTATAGTTGTCCTGCTCGCTATCATTTATTTTTTGGGCCCTACTCCTCCCACTCCACAGCTCGATACTTCCTTACCTGCCATGCCTTCCAATCTTTTGGAATTAGAAAAACAAATCATAGTCTCCGAACAATCGGAAAATAATATCAAACCCGACAACGAGGCTCGAATCGTTTGGGCTAATCCTAGTCAAAAAGCAAAGACACCTTATGCGGTAGTTTATCTACACGGTTTTTCCGCAAGTCAAGGAGAGGGAGCACCCATGCACACGGAATTTGCGAAGCGATACGGCTGCAATCTTTACCTAGCAAGATTGTACGGACACGGTATCAAGGTGGAAGATGCTTTGCTAGACTGGACAGCAGAAAATTTTATAGCATCCGCCAAAGAAGCTATTGCGGTCGGTAAGCAACTCGGAGAAAAAGTCATTGTCATGGGCACCTCCACGGGATGTACTGCTGCCATTTATTTAGCTTCGCAAAATGATAATATGGATGCCCTCATCAATTATTCGCCTAACATCAACGTGGCCGACGGGAATGCTTGGCTACTCTCCAAGCCTTGGGGCTTACAAATTGGGCGACAAGTAGTAGGCAGCGATCATCGGTACTACGAACCTCATCCCGGTACGGCGAATATGGTCACGAATCATTATCGGCTAGAGGCAGTTGTTGCGTTGATGAATCTTTTGGAGCACACGATGACCGAAGCGGTTTTCCAACGAGTGACCCAACCTTTTTTTATGGGATATTGGTACAAAAATGAAGCAATTCAAGACGACGTCGTTTCTGTAAATGCAATGTTAGACATGTACGATCAATTAGGTACGCCCAATAATTTGAAAAGAAAAGTGGCTTTTGAAAATGCTACGAACCACGTATTGGCATCTCCCCTTTGGAACGATGATTACGAAAGGGTAAGGCAAGCTACTTTCGAATTTGCGGAAGCAATTTTAGGGATGCCCCCCGTGCCCGTTGCGGAAGAAAATGAAGTACTAGAAATGGACGCAACTCAGTAAAAAATAAATCCTTGTAAACCATCAAATGTTTACAAGGATTTTTACTCGCAAGAGTATCACTAAAAGTGTTTTAACAAAAGCCAGTCAGTAAGGTTACAAAATAGTCTCCTGTACCGCATCTAATATTTTTCGAACATCTCCCGCCGTAGGAGCCTGAGCGTACACCCTCAAAACGGGTTCGGTTCCAGAAGGGCGAATCATTACCCATTCATTGTCGCTTAGGAAAAATTTAAATCCATCAATGGTCTCTCTGCTTTGTACTTGATAATCACCGAATGCTTGGTAAGGATTTTCCTTACAAGTAGCAATGACGGCTTGCTTTTGTTCCTCCTTGATATGAAGATCATCCCGATCAAAAGAGAAAGAACCTACTTTTTCATAAAGTTCTTCGATTAGTTCTTTGAGGGTCTTTCCAGTTTTTGCCATAAACTCAAAAATCAATAATCCCATCCAAATTCCGTCACGTTCGGGGATGTGTCCTTTCACCGCTAGTCCTCCCGATTCCTCTCCACCTACGAGGACATCTTCGTTAATCATGATTTCGGCAATGTACTTAAACCCAATTTTAGTGACTTCTACCTCTAGTCCCAAAGATTCTGCGAACCGTTTCATCTTGTCCGTTACCGAAAACGTAATGACTACTTTCCCGCTCAATCCTTTATAATCGTGCATGTACCACAGCAGTAGAAGTAGCAGATGGTGAGAATCCACGAAGTTACCATCGCCGTCGTACATTCCGATTCGGTCAGCGTCACCGTCGTTGGCTAAGCCACACGTGATGTCAGGATCATTTTTGATTGTCTCAGAAAGTTCAGTTAAGTTTCTGTGGATAGGTTCGGGGGCTTGACCTTTGAAGCCGGGGTTATCATCGCAATGTAGGCAGATGGCATCTGGTAAGAGTTTTTGTACGGCATTCATACCTGCCCCGTACATGGCATCGTAGGCTATTTTCTGCCCTGAATTTCTGATGGCATCCATATCAAAGTTGGCTTCGACGTGCTCGATGTAGATTCCCTCTAAGTCCACATAATTCAACAATCCTTCGTCCATCATTTTTTCCATACTCGGCAATTCCAAAGTAGATACTTCGGGGATCAGTTCCTCTACTGCCGCAATATCTGCCGGGACTGATGGCCCGCCGTGGATGCTTTTCAGCTTAAAACCATTATAAGAAGGTGGATTATGACTAGCCGTAATGACAACGCCCAACTGCGATTTGGTTTTGACAACGCCCAAAGAAACCATCGGCGTAGAGACAAATCCTTTGGCTAAGTTTACCTTGATGCCGTGTGCACCAAAGACACGAGCCGTCGTCTCCGCAAACATTTGTCCTCCGAACCGACAATCGTGCCCAATGACTACCTTGTCGTATTTATTTTGGAGCATCCACTTGGCCGTTGCTTCGGCTACTCTTTTTACATTGTCAACGGTGTATTCTTTGGCGATGATGGCCCGCCATCCGTCGGTACCAAATTTGATAGGAGTTGCTGTCATTTGCTCTAACATCAGATTTTAGTTTTATTTGATAAAATGATTTGATTTGTAATTGCGAACAAAATTACCAAAATGGATTAAAAAACCGTAATCTCAGCTTTGGAGTTTTGAGGATAGACGGAGGCGGAGAATAGAAAAAAGGTTAGGAATGAAAGAATAACAAAATAAACAACTTGGCTGTTTCCCTGCCTGCCGGCAGGTAGGTTTTTCCTCTTTCCTTCATAAAAAAATCTAGGCGTAGAGGGACTATGCTGCAATTTTTTTATATCGGTAAAAGAAAAAATAATCTACCCAACTTGTTCATTTTATTAATCTTTCATTCCTTAGTGATTGATTGGTATCGTTTTTCTAAACCGCCCGATAAATTTTAACTTTGCGAAAATTTCCAATTTGAATTTAAAAGATACATACCGACACAAGGGGTTGCGCAAAAAATTAGTAGAAACCATTAGGGACAAGGGCATCAAAGATGAAAACGTCCTCCAAGCCATGAATGCCCTACCCCGTCATTTTTTTTTGGAAAAAGCATTCGAGGAATGGGCGTATCAAGATAAGGCATTTCCCATCGGAAACGAGCAAACGATTTCTCAACCATTTACTGTTGCCTACCAAACGGAATTATTGAACATCAAAAAGAGAGATAAAGTCCTAGAAGTGGGAACCGGTTCGGGCTACCAAGCTGCCATCTTGGCTTTGCTAGGAGCGAGGGTTTACACCATCGAAAGGCAGGAAGCCCTTTTTCAAAAAACCAATCAACTGTTAGATCAGATTGAAGTGGGCAACGTCCGAACTTTTTTTAAAGATGGCTACAAAGGTTTACCGGAGTATGCTCCTTTTGATAAAATCCTAGTTACGGCGGGAGCTACCAATATTCCTAAGACGCTAAAGGAACAACTAAAAGTGGGGGGATTTTTAGTAATTCCCGTCGGTGAAAAAGTGCAAAAGATGATTCGTGTGACACGTCTTGCCGAATCAGAATTTAAAGAAGAAATATTTGCGAACTTTCGTTTCGTTCCTTTTTTAAAAGGGGTAAATCGGAAGTAGTACCGAACCATGGGATTAAGTACCGTGAGTCTGAATTGGTATCAACAAGCCTTAGACATACCTTTGGGGGAGTACATGCAATTCATTAAAATCAAGTAGAAAGGTTCAATCATGAAATACCCTATTTTTAACTTTGCATTTTTATTGTTAGCAAAATTTGCGTCTGGACAATCTTATACCGCTTACTTTACGGGAAACACCACCGATGTCTCTCCCACTCCACTCGGAGGCACCTGTATGATGGGAGGAGCTACCGAAGATGATAATGCTATGAGATGGTTTTTAGAGCGCGCCAACGGTGGTGACGTCCTAGTGTTGAGAGCATCTGGTTCGGATGGATATAATGATTATTTTTTTGATGAGCTAGGCGTTGCTATTAATTCCGTGGAGACCATTGTTTTTCACGATGCCGCCGCCGCTTCGGATACTTACGTTTTACAACAAATAGCAAACGCTGAGGCCATTTGGTTGGCGGGAGGCGATCAATGGGACTACGTCAGCTACTGGAGAAATACCCAAGTCAGCGAAATCATTAATCAAAACATAGAAGATAAAAATATGGTGATCGGAGGAACGAGTGCGGGCATGGCCATCCTTGGAGGTATTTATTTTAGTGCGGAGAATGGAACTATCCAATCCTCCGCTGCGCTCGCCAATCCATATAACAATAGTCTTACAATTTCACAAGAACCTTTTTTAAAAATTCCATTTCTGGAAAATGTCATTACCGACACCCACTACGATAATCCTGATCGGAAAGGCAGACAAACTGTTTTTCTGGCTAGAGCCATGAAAGATTGGGGCGTGAGCGCCAAGGGAATTGCTTGTGATGAATACACCTCGGTCTGCATTGATAACGAGGGGATAGCTTACGTGTATGGAGCTTATCCTAACTATGATGATAATGCTTACTTTCTGCAAGTGAATTGTTTGCCGCCCAATGAGCCAGAGATTTGTGAGCCAACCCTGCCACTTACTTGGAATAGAGATAATGCTGCCATCAAAGTTTTTCAGATCAAGGGGGAATCAAGTGGAAGTGGTTCTTTTGATTTGAATACCTGGGAAGTAGGAACTGGAGGTACTTGGCAAAACTGGTACGTAGAAAATGGAAACTTAACTACAGTAAATGGAGCAGCTATTAATTGTGACGTGGTCTCAACGGGGGATTTTTTGGAAAGGTCTGTTTCGGTTTTTCCCAACCCCATCGAAAATGGAATTTTTAAAATAACATCAGAAAACTTAAAAATTCAAAAGGTAGAAATCTTTAACTCGCTAGGTCATCTGATTTTTAAGGAAAAACAAAAACAATATACTTACATTTTTGATTTAGCAGATCAAGCGAAAGGAATTTATTGGGTTAAAATATATTCTCAAGATTCATTTATCACTAAGAAAATAATCCAGTAGCCAAGAAAAATATTTCTCACAAAATCAAAAAGGTGTAAGCGCACAAAGCACTTACACCTTTTTTAAT
>JBCCJE010000285.1:0-6797 GCA_039027925.1 Bacteroidota bacterium | reverse complement strand
TCATTCATAATTCTTCATTCATAATGTCAAACGTAAAATTAGAATTACCCAAATTATATGAGCATGCAGCCGATTTTATGCCGATCAACGGTACGGACTATTTAGAGATTTACTGTAGCAACTCTAAGCAGGCTGCCCATTTTTATAAAACGGCTTTCGGATTCCAATCATTAGCTTATGCTGGGCTAGAAACTGGACTACGGGATCGAGAATCCTACGTACTTGCCCAAGATAAAATTCGATTAGTACTGACCTCTCCATTGAAAAGTGGAACGGATATCGGGCGGCATATTGACCAACACGGAGATGGGGTAAAAGTTACTGCGCTGTGGGTGGATGATGCTACCTACGCTTACCACGCCGCTATGGAGAGAGGTGCCAAATCCTACATGGAGCCTAAGACGGAAGAGGACGAAAATGGAAAAACAATCAGAGCGGGGATTTACACCTACGGCGAAACCGTACATATGTTTGTGGAGCGAAAAGACTATAATGGAATATTTCTGCCAGGATTCAGGGAGTGGAAAACTACCTACAATCCTAAGCCCGTGGGCTTGAAGTATGTAGATCATATGGTAGGTAATGTGGAGTTGGGCAGGATGAATTATTGGGTAGATTTTTACGAAAAAGTTTTGGGATTCGTCAATATTTTATCCTTCGATGATAAGGACATCTCTACGGAATATACTGCGCTGATGAGTAAGGTAATGAGCAACGGGAACGGCAGAATTAAATTTCCCATCAACGAACCCGCAGATGGCATCAAAAAATCACAAGTAGATGAATACCTAGAGTTCTACGAAGGGGAAGGTATTCAGCATATTGCCGTAGCCACAGATAATGTGGTCAAAACGGTAAAAGAACTCCAATCGAGAGGAGTGGAATTTTTAAGGGTTCCTACTACTTACTACGATGTGCTAGAAGAACGAGTAGGTAAAATAGATGAGGATATTGATGCTTTGCGAGAATTAGGAATTCTAGTGGATCGAGATGATGAAGGTTATTTGTTACAGATATTCACTAAGCCCGTAGAGCCGCGCCCAACGATGTTCTTCGAAATCATCCAAAGAAAAGGAGCAACCTCTTTTGGTAAAGGAAATTTTAAAGCCTTATTCGAAGCCATTGAGCGAGAGCAAGAACTACGAGGGACGCTATAATTTCCTAAAAATAACAATCTCTACACGGCGATTTTTTTGCCTCCCTTCGAGAGTTTTGTTATCAGCTTTGGGCTGTGATTCTCCTTTGCCAATGGATTCTAGGAGGGCAGTTTTGAAGTAGTCAAACTGGTTCATGTAGGCTTGAACGGCGTTGGCTCTTTTTTCCGAAAGTTTTTGATTATAATCTTCAGAACCCATGCTGTCCGTATGTCCGACAAATTGTATCTTAGAAGGATTCAGGTACTGGATCTGCATAGCAAAACTGTCCAAGCGGCTTTGAAAATTTTCTTTAATGAGGGTTTTATCAAAGTCAAAAGCCACGTAGGGCACTTCAAAAACTAAGGTATCTTTTTCGTTCCATTCTTTGTGAGGTAAGACCGACTTAGGAGACGGTTTTACCTCATTTATTTTTTTAGAAATTTCTTGTGGTTTCTCAAAAAAATTATCGGTCCATTCGGGTTGTCTGATATTTTCGGGTTGGTAGTCAATGGAGATTTTGTTGGTGTGCCGATAATTTTGTTGGTAGAGGTTGAGTTTTTCTGATTCATACTGGGTGCAGATCATTTCAGCATCGTCGGTAGGAGTCAAGGTCACATCATCTATCAAAATCACAATATCGCCCTTGATATTGGTTTTCTCATTTTTGGCAAGTTGTACTTCTTTTTTCGAAAAATAACCGAGCGTTAAAAACTGTTCCGTTCCATCGGCAATGAAGGTAGCCGATACTTTTCGCCAACCTTCGTCATCCATTTTTTCGCATTCTTCCTCTAGTGTAAATATCAAATTGGGTTCAAAACTCAATGGATTTTTGATGCCAGCAATCAATTCCTCCGAGGTGAAAAGTGCCTCTACGGTGTAGTCTTTTCGATTAAGATTGTTAAGGTAAAAAGACAATTGGTACTCGTTACCTTTAATTAGTGGGCAAAGCATTTTGGTATATAAAAAAACTCGACGGCTCAGCGGGTGGTATTTATTTTCTACTACGATGATCTCCGAAATTTTGCCAGCGTGGGGTATTCTTTGGGCTTTGTCGGTAATTGTCAGATCGTAAGGAGGGATGCGAAACCAAGCCTCGGGCGCACAAGATGCCCCGTATTCTTCGCATTTGTTGATGTCCTCAAAGCCGCCGTTGGCCAAGAAATTTTGTCCATTGAGATTAATGACATAAAGGAGGAGTGACAGAAGAAGCGACCTTTTCATAGATTAAGTTTCTACAGTACAGTGTATGCGATAGTTTTGTTTTTATAACGTCAAAAATAAAAGATGGTACATTTTTCCCAAAAAAAAAGGTTTACCATTTTCCGTAAAGAAACTGGCAAACCTTCATTTATGATATAATAATTCTATTGGTTCAAAAAAAAATGCTAGTACAATCTAGCCGTTGCTACTTTAATTCTACGGATGGCTTCCCTCAATGTTTCCTCCGAGGCGGCGTAAGATATTCTAAAACAATTATCAGCACCAAAGGCTGAGCCTGTCACTACGCCCACGTAGGCAGTTTGCAGGATGTACTCGCAGAAGTCGTCGGCATTGTTGATGGTATGCGTACCGTCACTTTTCCCAAAAAATGAACTGATATCGGGAAAAATATAAAAAGCCCCCTGCGGATTATTGATCTTCATTCCGGGTATTTCTGCCAATAAAGATTTGACGATATTTCTTCTTTTTAAAAATGCTTCCCGCATGGCAAGGGTAGGGCCAAGATCAGCATCCAATGCAACGGCGGCAGCTTTTTGTCCAAATGCCGTAGCACCGCTCGTAAATTGTCCTTGCATTTTAGCACACGCTTTGGCGATCCATTCGGGGGCACCAATGTAGCCAAGTCGCCAGCCCGTCATCGCAAAACCCTTGGAAAAACCATTGACCGTGATGGTACGATCTTTTACATTTTCAAACGAACCAATGCTCACGTGTCCTTCCGTAGTGAAATTGATGTATTCGTAAATTTCATCCGAAATAATATGAACTTGCTCGTGCGGCGCAATCACATCGGCAATTGCTTTTAATTCTTCTTGGTTATAAACTGAACCCGTAGGATTGCAAGGAGAAGAAAATAAAACCAGCTTCGTGCGTTCCGTGATGGCAGCTTCTACTTGTTGAGCAGTGACTTTAAAATCATTTTCAATTCCAGATTTTAAAATAATGGGAACACCCCCTCCCAATTTTACGATTTCGAAATAAGAAACCCAGTAAGGTGCAAAAATAATTACCTCGTCTCCTTCGTCCAACAAGGTCAAGGCGAGGTTGGCAATACTTTGTTTAGCTCCGTTAGAAACGATAATTTGGTTGAGATTAAAATTCAGATTATTGTCCCGTTTGAATTTTCTAACAACAGCTTCCCGTAGCTCTACTACTCCGGGAACAGGGGTATATTTCGTATATCCATCCGCTAAGGCTTGCACCGCCGCATCTTTGATATGTTGGGGGGTATCAAAGTCGGGTTCTCCCAAACTTAAACTGATAACATCGTGACCCTTAGCCGCAAGATCACGCGATAGCTGTGCCATTTTGATCGTAGCGGATTCTGACATTTGTAGGATGCGTTGGGAAAGCGGATGTGTAATTGTTTCTGACATTTATTTTCGATTTAAAGTTGAGTTGGAGGATAAAACAGAAACTGAAAAGTGAGCACGTAGCAATAAGTTTTTCAGTTACTTTTTCCTCTTTGTAAGGTCTTTATTTCTAGGTAAAATTTTCGCAAAAATAATTCTTTTGCAGGACTATAATACCCAAAATGTTAGGTTTTTACAATCCGTAAAAATAATACGTTGAAATAGGGGAGAGGTTGCTCGAATTGGGAGGGAATGAAAAATGGAGAATTTATCATCAAGATAAATTCTCCATTTTTAAAAATAAGTCGTTGCTAATCTCTAGTTGGCCTTCATCACTCGATTGACCACCGAGCCATTTTCGGTAACGATTCTAACGAGGTACATGCCCGTACTCCAATTTGGATCGAGCGGCAACGAAAAGACGTGCCGACCTTCCGTCATGTTGCCTTTTGATTCTTGTAGTAATAGCTGCCCGTGAAGGGTGTGCATTTCAACGATGATATTTTCCGAATTAGCTAAGTCAAATTCTACGTTGAGGACTTCTTGGAATGGATTGGGAAATACTCGGAAATTATTGATGTGGCTTCCGTCGAGTTCGCTAGTGCTGTTGGTACATTCCGTTTGGAAAACGGTAGTGAAGTAGCTACTCAGCGAAACCTGACAGATAGAGCGTACCTCTAGTTCGTAGTCCGTACAGGATTCCAGATTGAAAAAATCGTACTCCAGATCATCTGTAGAAATGGAAATCCAATCCGTAGTCCCTAGTTCTCGGTAACGGACTTCGTAGCTAATGGCATTAGGAGGACCCACCCAATCAATATCTACTCCAAAGTTGGTAGGCGTGACCACCACGTCGGCGGGTTGACCACAAGGAATACCGGGCGCAAAAAATGCAGTTACCGTATCCTCTTGCTGCATGGCCACTTCGATGGCAAGCGCAAATTGGTCGGGCGCAAAAGTCTGATTGGCTACTTCCCAATATTCGAATGCCCAATCTCCTCCCGGAACGGCTTCCAGACTTACATCAATACCCCCGAAGTAATCACCCACGTAAGGGAATTGATTAGGAATAAAAGTATTGACCTTGACTCGGTTGGGAGAGTTGGCAGGTTCTACATTTACTGTCAAAGAATAAGGCCCCGTAACGTCGTAACAATCCACTATGCCTTGATCTATGTTGGTACAGCGCGTATCTATAAAATCTTTTAGCGTCTGTACATTATTTTGCCAATCATTGTAAGAGTCACCAGCATTGCCCCAACGATCAATATGTCTTTGCATTTCGGGTTCGATGACGGCAATCATACTATCCAGCAATCCATTCATGTAGTCACAAGTAAAGAAGGAATTATTCAAATCGGCGTACCGATTGATGTAGAGTTGCCTAAAATTTTCGTTTTCGTAAAGATTGGTAAAAATCTCAATGTGCCCCTCGAAGTCCGAAGAGATCAATTCCACGTTGCAAGGGTCAGCGTTAGCAGAGGTATTGGGCACGCCGGTGTAGTTGATGTAATGACCAAAGGTGGCATCTTCATCCCAGAGGATGTATCGCCATTTTCGAGCTTCTCCGTCGGGATTTCTACCTCGCCACCACGCCGTGTTCCAGTTCAACCAATCGGCACTCACAATGTGGGCATGTAACAACACGTAGTCAATCAAACTGAGGACTTCCATGCGTTCTTCCACGTAGTCATAATTAGCATCTATGGTCATATCATTGTTAAATATAAAATCTCGCAAAGCATACCAATCATCCCAGCTACCGTACTCCTGCCAAGTACCACCCCAAGTTTTGATGAAATCAATCCACTCTCTACCTTGGTTGTAGTAGTAATCCGTAAAATCGTGATCGTCCACTTTTTCTCTCATATCATAGACGCCCCAGTATTGCCCATTGATGTAAACGATACAAAATTTAGAAGTACGTTCGTCCATTTCCAAGTCTGCCAGTTGGGATAAAGTGTGCACATAGGCATCTCTTACGTGTGCTCCATTTTCGGATTGGTAATTATCGTTGGCAGCTGCTTTGAAGATGAGTCTTTGGTAATCCGTCCGATCTTTTTGTTCAAAAATTTGTCCTGTGACATCATCATCATAACCCGTTTGGTCTCGCATGATCCAATCAAATCCACGCTGATCGTAAGCCCACGAATCGTTACCGTGCTTGTTGTAAAAACCCTGTCCTTCATCTACTTCCATTCCATCCTCATCAAATAATTCAAAATACCCTAGCGGCTCATTTTGTGTGCCACTTAGGAGGGTATTGATTTCCGCACCACCCGAAACAGATACGACGGGGATAGTGTGATCTTCATCAATAAAGTAAGTATTGGTGGTAAAAAAGCTAGGCAAAATGTTAGGGTTATCGTGATAAGCAACTGCCCTCAAAACGGTCGTATTCGCAATAGAAATTTCACCCGTGTAAGGGGTGTCTCCGTCGTTGGGTCGGCTACCGTCCGTTGTGTAATAAACGGTAGTATTGGTAGGTACGATAATGCTCACCGTTGCTTGACCAGAGTAAAATCCAGCAGGTAGCGACATGGAAGGTTTTTCGGCGTATCCCTCGTACAGCGTTCCGTTAGCGTTGCCGGGCGTTGGGTTGAGACTCACTCCCCAATTACCGTTAGCATCTTTGCCGTAGGAGTGATGAATTTGATTAGGTACATTTAATTCATTAAAATCAATGACAACACCACTCGGATCAGCTAGGACAATGTCCTCATTATTTCTAGTTTGAGTCACCCGAAAATTCGTATGTAATTCATTATTAATGATGGTATCTAATCCCGAGCACCATACCCTCAGGTAACCTCCTGCGCCAATTGTTGTTCCAGCGGGGATTTCCCATTTATCTGGATTACCTAACCGATCACTCAAAAAATAACCTCCAATATCGGTACTCGTCGTTCCTTCGTTGTGGAGTTCTATCCAATCTTCGTTATCATCGCCAGTAGAGCTGATGAAGTCACCCTGATTGGCTGCCGAAAATTCGCTAATGATGATTTGTGCGTTGGATTGAAAATTAAAATGTAAGACTAATATTAGGATGGATAATTTTTTCAAACTGAAGTCAGCAAGTAAATTTTTG
>JBCCJE010000284.1:0-6799 GCA_039027925.1 Bacteroidota bacterium | reverse complement strand
CACATGCCGCCACTTTATACCGGAGTTTTAAACACCCTACTACTAGGAAAGTACGTTGAACATTTCTCGGATGGGCACTTTCTAGTAATTTATATCCACTTACGAAGGATGGGAAAATCAAAAAAATCATATAAGGTGATGGATCAAGTCTCTTCCAAAACCTTGGGTGATTCAAGATTATAGATTTTCGGATGTGACCAAATAAAATGAAATAGTCCTTGAGAAATACATTTACAATTAACTAATATTTAAAATCAGTAATCTCATTATGAACTTACCACTAAGAATCCTCCTAGCCCTCATTGCGAGCTTGGCGATGACTTCCTGTGTGACCAAAAAGAAATTTGCGGCGATGGAAGCTGACTACAAATCCGAACTGGAACTAGCTAATCAACAATTGGGTGAGACGGGCAAAAGCCTCAACAACTACATGAACCTACTCTCCGAATGCCGAGAAAAAAGCAACGGTATGGAGTCAGACTTAAAAGTAGCTAACAACAAATTAAAACTCCGACAAGAACAAATTGATGACCTTCGCAACCAACTAGAAGATGTCAAAAAACAAAGAGATAAGCAGGTGACGCAAGTCGGTGATCTGACGGTACTTTCCCAATCTGCCAACTCCAACGTCAAAGAAACCCTCCAGCAGTTGGAGAAAAAAGATCAATACATTCGCTTATTGCAAAACGCCAAATCCAAAGCTGACTCCATCAATTTAGCATTAGCGTTCAATTTGAAAAGTGTGCTCAAGGATGGCATCGAAGACAAAGACGTAGAAATCAAAGTAGATAAAACCGTGGTATTTATTAACCTTTCTGATAAGATGCTTTACCAATCTGGCAAATCTACGCTGACGCCAAGAGCAAACGAAGTTCTCCAAAAAATTGCAACCATCGTTCAGTCCCGACCCGAATTGGAGGTGATGGTGGAAGGTTACACGGATAATGTGCCCATCAAAACCGATTGTCTTGAAGACAACTGGGATTTGAGTGTGAAGCGCGCTACTTCCGTAGTAAGAGTTTTACAAAAAGAATACGGCATAGACCCCAACCGCTTGGTGGCCGCAGGACGAGGGCAGTACAATACCTTAATGACCAACGATACCGCCGAAGGACGCGCGGTGAATCGTCGGACGCGAATCATCATTTTACCAAAACTAAATCAGTTCTACGATTTGTTGAATCCGAACAATATGCCCAAGTAAGTGAGGTGGCAAGGTTTGGATTGAAGTAGCGACATTTTACCACTCGGCATCTACTTTTGAAATGATGGCGAAGTAAGTTATAACAACATCTTTACACATAATAATTAGAGCGATTAATAAGGTCTTTTCTAAATGTTTTGGAAAAGGCCTTTTTTTAATAATCGCAATTTCTCCACTTTGTGACCAATCCACAGAGCGTCGTCTTTTTTAAAAAAATCAAAAGAATAAATATGAGAATTGGATTTGCGCTTTTAGTTATCATTTTGTGGAGTGGTCAGACCTTTATTTTTTCCCAAAAAAAATCTAATGAGGAAATTCGAGTCTTGGTAGATCAGTACCAAACGGACGACAGGGGGCCCTACAAAGATATTCGATGGTTTTGTAAAGATGGTAGGATCAATTTACCCAAAGAACCTTGTGGCGAAAAAGGCGGCGTACAACGAGCTCGGTACAAAGACGCCGTGGAGTCACTCGCCAAGTCCAATCATATTTTCTTGGGACAAATTCTTAGTACTACCGATTTTGCTGATTTTTGGGATGCCCCCAACGCCCACTCCCGACTGAAACAATACCAGTTGGAAAAATTTCTGCGTGCTGCCGATAATGGCTGGGTACTCCGCAAAGGACAGTTTTACCGAGGGGCTATCCAAGTGGAAGACGAAGAACAATGGGGCATTGATTTTTTTAATTGGCTATTGAAAAATGATAAAATAATCAAATCGCATTTTTATTTGACGCGTCAAGCTGTCAAAGACATCCCTCACGCTGGTGATAATGATCGAACGCAGAGTATTCGAGCATTGTCCAAATCTATTTCTGAAACACATGCTCCCTTCATGGACTTACGAATCAAAATCCATGGACAACCCGATGCATCCGACATTGCTGCGTCAAAAGATTTTTTGGAAAAACATCAATCGAAGATGAGTAAAAAAAACATTGACGACTTCAATAGGATGCTTCGGGATATGGAGATAGTTTATCAGCCCGTGGACTTGACTACGCTCCGCAGGTTCGTGCACATACTACCAAAGGATAATGCACTCCGTCAAGATTTAGAACAATACATTTCCAAATTTAAAAATCAAGATTTTAGTACGGATAAAATGGAAGCAACCGCAGCGATGCTTTTCGGTATTCGTAAAAATTTATTGGAGGTAAAATCGTCGAAAAGCCGATTGGCATTGTTGGATGTTTCCTTGGCACTCGAAAATATTTTATTTCAAAATATAGCAAAATGGGAAACTCCAACCTACGTCGAAATGATGCAAAAAATCCAAGTCCTTGCCCGAGCAAGCGTAGGCTATGGCTACCTCGAAATGTGGGAATGGGAAAAATTAAAGTCCCAAATTTCAATCCCCCAACAAGAAGAGTCGAGTGTGCAGGATTTACTATCGTGGCATGAGGCCGCGCGGAGTTTAGTAGAATGGGCAACAGGAACGACACGGGGTGTTTATCGAACTACAGTTGATTTGTTTGGAGGATTCGAACCGCTGGCGTTTGGTTTTTATGATGATAAAATTCGCTCTTCCATACTCTTGCCTTTGGGTAATGCCGTGAGTGACCTAGGTAATGCGATAGCGGTAGCAGCTAATTTTTCCAATCAAATTTTTGATTTTTCGAACACCAGCAATTACCGAGGTTTGAATCCCGGCTATGC
The DNA here is from genome assembly GCA_039027925.1 of Bacteroidota bacterium. Classification (GTDB taxonomy): domain Bacteria; phylum Bacteroidota; class Bacteroidia; order Chitinophagales; family Saprospiraceae; genus CAJQQY01. The sequence continues at coordinate 3,935 of JBCCJE010000284.1, read as the reverse complement.
CTTGGGAGAGCTAGTGGTAGTGAGTGGCAATGCCGAAGCTATTGAAGTGGCTAAAGATAAAATTTACATTTTTCATCATCCTGCTTCCGACCTAAAACCTGTAGCGGGGATAGCGACGGTCTCCGAAGGGAACATGGTTTCGCACGTGCAATTGTTGGCCCGTAATCTCGGTATTCCGAATGCGGTACTTTCCGAAGAAAATTTGAATGAGCTAAAGAAATATTCAGGTAAGAAAGTTTTCTACGCCGTTTCGAACAAAGGCACGGTGTTGATGAAGCTCGAAAAAGAGATGACGGAGGAGGAGCGAAAATTATTTGAGGTAAAAAAAAGAAGCCAAGAAAAAATAGCAGTTCCCGTCGAAAAAATCCAATTGGACAAGACGGCGGTGCTCCCAATGCGAGATGTAAGAGCTAAAGATTCGGGTAAACTCTGTGGGCCAAAAGCTGCTAACCTCGGTCAACTCAAAGCGATGTTTCCCGACAAGGTGGTGGAAGGAATAGTCATCCCCTTTGGAATATTCAAAGCACACATGGACGAACCGATGCCCGAACAAACAGGAAGTTACTGGGAGTTTTTAAACAATACATTTACAAAAGCGCATGAAATTAAAGATGAAACCAAGGCAGAGGAATTTATGCTAAGGGAGTTAGCGATTTTTCGAGCAGCCATTAAAAAAATTCACTTCAAGAGGGATTTTGTCAAAGACTTGAAGCAAAGTTTTGAAACCAACTTTGATTCAAAAATAGGCACCGTTCCCGTGTTTCTGAGGAGCGATACCAACATGGAAGATCTCAAGAGTTTTACGGGGGCAGGGTTGAACCTCACCTTATTCAACGTCTTGGAGGAGGAAAAAATACTGCAAGGCATCCGGGATGTTTGGGCTTCGCCGTACACCGAGCGCAGCTACAAGTGGCGACAGAAATATTTATTGAATCCCGAAAATGTCTATCCCTCCATCTTGATTATTCCAAGCGTGGATGTGGATTATTCCGGGGTCGTCATCACCAAAGGGATCACTTCGGGCAAGGATGACGACGTGACTGTGGCCTTTAGCCGAGGGGCAGGAGGTGCGGTGGACGGGCAGGCTGCTGAATCTTGGTTGCTCACTTCTTCTGGAAAAAACATTTTACTCTCACCCGCCCGTGAACCTTTTTACCGAAGGCTTCCTACTGCGGGCGGCACTTCTAACAATAACGCTACATTCGAGCAGCGAATTTTAAATAACAAAAATCTCCAAGCCATCAGAGATTTGACGGAGGAGATTAACAATATACTTCCAAGCACCGAAGGCGTGGAAACAGAAGGCCCGTTCGACGTGGAGTTGGGCTTTCAAAATGACAAAATGTGGCTTTTTCAAATTCGTCCTTTCGTAGAAAATAAGAACGCAAAATCATCCGAATACCTAGCTTCCATCACCCCCCAAATTCCTACTGAAGTTATGGTCAAAACCAACCTCCAAATTGATGAAGCCAACGCGGCAGCCCTGAAGGATTATCCCCTAACCGAAGAGATGATAGCTGGTAGCAGCAAAGGAGAAGAATCTGCCAACAATTGGCTTACGTGGATCATAGTGGGGATGATCGGATTCGTAGGAGTCATTTATTTAATGATGCAAAAAAGACAAAATCATGAAGCGTAGAATCATCATCGTACTGTTGCTTTTGAGTTTTGGTTGGATGGGTTTTTATCCCATAGACGGCTACGAAGAGACGGGGATCAAGCGGCTAAAAAGACTTCAACTCATAGAGGAAGATAAGCTAGAGGGAAAAAAATTAATCAAGGGTGCCACCAAATCCATAAGTGATATTCGGCTCAAAATGCCCACTCTAGAAGAGCACCAAAGAGATTCGCTTTTTGTTAAAGACCCTACTTTACAAAAAAAATTAAATGCGCTTTTCCCAAATCTTCACGAAAGCTATTCGATTGCGGTAATGGATATCACGTGGGGGCGACCTGCTCGCTACGCCGCAAGACAAGAGCAGCGAGAATTTCAACCGGGCAGCGTAGGAAAATTGGCAGTAGCCGTTGGGCTTTTTAACGAGTTGGCCAAACTGTATCCCGATTCTTTTAGATCACGAGTAGCCCTACTGCGGGATCGGTCGGTCAAGGCTGGACAGTGGGGCATCAGAGATGAGCACACCGTTCCTTTTTTTGATTTAGAAACCCAAAAGCTAACGAAGCGTCAGGTCGTGCCTTCGGATGTTTTCACTTTGTACGAGTGGGTGGATCACATGCTATCCGTGAGCAATAATGGGGCGGCATCTATTGTCTGGCGAGAAGCTATTCTGATGAACGCTTTTGGGCAAGACTATCTCACGCTCACCCAAGCGCATGCTGATGAGTATTTTAAAAATACGCCCAAAACTATTTTGATGGACAAGCAGTTAGAAGTTGTAAATGAGCCGCTGCGAAAGCTAGGGATCGAACCCGACGAATGGCGATTGGGGACGATGTTCACGAGAGGGGCTTCTGGTATTATTCCGGGCAAAGGTGGTAGCACAGGGTCTCCACTCGGCTTAATGAAATTTTTAGTAGCCTTAGAAAGAGGTGTGGTGGTTGATTATTTTTCGAGCCTAGAAATCAAAAGATTGATGTACATGACCGACAGAAGAATCCGCTACGCTGCCAACAAATCCCTAGACGACGCTGCGGTGTATTTTAAGTCTGGAAGCCTGTACAGTTGTGATCGGAGTACGATGCCCGACTGCGGTAAGTACCGAGGCAATGTCAAAAACTTTATGAACTCGGTGGCGATAGTGGAGCAGCCCGACGGAACGACCTACCTCGTAGCTTTGATGACCAACGTGTTGCGGAAAAACTCAAATACCGATCACAACGCCCTAGCTGCCAAGATTGACGCTTTGGTAAGGGAGTGAGTAACAATACATTTACATTGATGAAAAAATAAGACACGAAGTACGTTGAGACAACTAAAAAATATATTTTCAGTCCTCATCCTGATAGTTTTGTTTTTGGTAAAAAATTATCAGGAAGCACTACGCCTGCCGAACATCCCCTACTCTGTGGGATTGATTATTAATTTTCTTTTCTTCGTAGTCACTATCAATTTTGTGAAGCGACTTTTGCTTTTTACCTACCGTAAGCGAAAACAAATTCCCGAACGCAAGAAAGATAATGTCATCAATGGGCTGGAAAACATTTACTACCTCATCGTTGCGGGAGGTGTTTTTTTTACGTTTATCGGTTTTTGGGGTATAGATGCGCGCTCGTTATTTACCTCGCTGAGCATCGTTGCGGCCGCTATTGCGATTGTCACGAAGGATTATTTGGTAGAAATTATTAGCGGCATTATTATTAGTTTTTCCAACGAAATTAGCATTGACGATTACGTGAAAATCGGAGAACAAAAAGGAAAAATAATAGATATTAACCTCACCAAAATCGCCCTGCTCAACGAAGACGACGACGTCGTTTTTATGCCTAATAACAAGGTATATACGAGCGAGATCATCAACTACACCAAGCGTGAAATTCGGAAAGTCAACATTGACTTCGAGATGGACTTAAAATTTATGAAGTCGGTAGAGGAATTAGAAAAAGATTTAGTGGCGTGTTTGGACGATTATAAAAACCAAATCGAACAGGATAAATTTAACCTCAAAATAGTCCACATCAACAAAGAAAGCCTCACCATGAAATTTCAGTATCAGTTGTTAGAAATAGATAGGAATCTGGAGCGAGAAATTCGTAAAAAAACGGTAAGAAGAGTAATTGATTACATCAAGACGGCGAAAGAAATCGTACCTACGGAAACTGCTTCTCTGACGGATTCGCAGGAGTGAGTATTGTGGAGAAGCACTTTGCGATAAATGTTAAGCAACTGATTATCAAATTGTTACACTTATTTTAGGTTTTAAAAATAAAATAAAAATTTTTACAAAATAGTAGTGACCAAAAAGTAGTGTGTCGTCTTT
>JBCCJE010000283.1:0-6800 GCA_039027925.1 Bacteroidota bacterium | reverse complement strand
TTTTAACGAACTGAAAATCATCTGATGATAATGAACAGCATGATAAATTATAGTTTTAAATTTGCCCCTGCTAATATTTACGTATGACTAAGCCAAAGAAATATTTGAGGGTCTCAGCATTTATTGAAAAAATAAATACTTTTAAAAAAACCAAGACGGGACAACGAACGCTACGCCTACTGAAGGGTGTATTCATGCTAGGTATCCTCTCCTACCTGACCTACAACCTCTACCAAATTGGCTGGCGTGAAGTCCTGCGGAATTTACCGATGCGAGCGGAGTTTTATGTTTTATTTTTTTTGATTCATTTTGCTACTCCTTTTTGGGAGGTCATCATTTACAAGCAGTTTTGGAAATTTGGGTTCAAGGAAGGTCTCAAAACATTTATCACAAAAAAAATACTCAACGCCGAAGTCGTGGGTTACTCCGGCGAAGTGTATCTGTTCACTTGGGCAAAAAAAAGATTTAACCTTAAAAACAAAGCAGCATTTGGCCCTATCAAGGACAATACTATTTTATCCTCCATTGTCTCCAATGTAACCATCATAATCATTCTCTTGGTCTATACTTTTACATCGGATCTCGATGTTCTTTCTGCCCTCCATATCAAGAAAATACACCTGTACACGGTAGCTGGTATTTTGTCTATCATCGTGATCGGTTTGTTATTTTTTAGAAATAATGTTTTCTCCGTTGATACCCCTACCCTATTAAAAGTCATAGGTATCCACGAGCTAAGAATCTTAGTGATTTATGGTTTAGAAATTTTACAGTGGGCCATCATCCTTCCTTTGATTCCACTCCAGATTTGGTTTCTGCTGATGGTCATTAAGATCGTCACTAGCCGTGTACCCATGTTGCCCAATAGAGATTTGATATTTGCGAGTCTCGGTATTGAGGTATCCAAACTTTTGAACTTATCCACCGCTGGCATCGCTGGCATTCTTTTGACAAACAGCGCACTCATCAAGTTGACTAACTTTTCCTTGTACACCATTTTCTACGTAGATGATGCCGTAAAAAAATCAGCGGATAATCCATCGGCAGCAAATAATCTTGACTGATGGTTTGGTCTTTTTTGACACCAACTCTCTACTAGCAAGGTTTAGTCGATTTTTTTAATATCTTTAACCGAATCCAATTAAATTTGTCCCAAACTAAATCATACCATCATGGAACATTTAAGATTCAAAGCAGATAGTATCATCAAAAATCACGTCCTTTTCGCAACGGGCGCAGGCGTCATTCCCATTCCACTTTTAGACATTGCGGGCGTTACCGCCGTCCAATTGGATATGCTGAAAAAACTCACCAACCTCTACGGAAAAAATTATTCTGAAAATGTTGGAAAAGCATTTATCGCCTCCATCACCACTACCTCCTTAGCCCGAATGGGAGCATCGGCCCTCAAAGCCATTCCCGTAATCGGGCAGGTCATTGGAGGTATTTCTATGTCCATCATGGCGGGTGCCTCTACTTACGCTCTGGGCAACGTAGTCGTCGAACTCATGGAGCGGGGCGTAGGCATAGAAAATTTTGATATAGATATGGCAAAAGATATTTACGAGGAGAATTTAGAAAAAGGGAAAAAAATAGCCGAGGACTTGCAAAAGCAGTACAAGGAAAAAACCGCCGCTACGGATACCGACGCCACCGAGGCCACAACGCCGCCACCTCCTCCGCCCCCAACAAAAGCAGCACCCGAAAATGACGTTTACGCCGAGCTAATGAAACTAGGCGAACTCAAAGAAAAAGGCATCATCACCGAGGAGGAATTTGCTAAAATGAAAAAAGACATCATTGACAAATTCTAAAATATCAGAAATACATATTTTGATTGCGCTCGAAAAAGCAGCATTGCAACAGGTAATTGACACTCAATTACCTGTTGATCTTTTGAGCCAATTCTCACCGCCGGGGGCAGATGTCCGCATTAGCGTAAGGCGCAAGGGAAAGATAGATTTGCAGGTCGATAAAAACACACTCACTTATCAAGTCCCATTACAAATTTTTGCCCGAAAAGATACTTTCTTAGGAAATGTAGATGTATTGTTTGAAATGTACCTTGGAGTGGCTACCCGCTTTCTTTTTAAGGAAAACTGGGAACTCAAAACGCGCTCCGAACTCATTGGTTATCAATGGATTAAAAAACCCGAACTGGACTTTGGCCTCTTCAATTATCCGTTGGACAAAACTATCCTCAACGCCTTTGAGTCCAACAAAAAAACAATCTGTGAGCAATTGGATAAACAGATCATGTCCACGGTGGATGTCCGCCCTTTTCTGAACAATATTTTAAGTTCGATTCCAAATCCCATCCTTACACCCGCTGGTAGTCAGATAGCGTGGCAGGGAGATACTTTCCAAACTTCCATGACACCTTTGCACGAAAAAGAGGGCATCATCTACGCAAAATTAGGGCTGAAGGGAGCGACACAATTTGCCTACGGAAGGACGCTACCTCACGTCACGACGACGGTAAAAGCCCCTGATTTAATAAGTGACTTAAAGGAAGAAACCCATCTGCAGACACACTTACTGATTGATTTTAGAGCAGTAGAAAAAACTGCAATTACTTTGTTACAAAAACAAAAACTAGAATTTAAACACCAAAAAATCGAAGTTCGTTCGGTTCAAATCAGCAAGGCAGGAAAGTACTTAAAAATCTCGGCTGACCTACGTGGCAGTTTTGATGGCGCCATCGTCCTGATGGGCAAACCTATTTTTGATCCCTTAAAAAATGAAATTCGACTGGAGTCCGCCGATTTAGACATTAGGGGAAATAATTTTATCAGCAAAACATTAGTAGTCTTTCTCCGCAGACTGATACAAGAAAAGGTGATGCAAAATTTACAATTTCCCATTCAACCATCCATTGATTTTGCCAACCAAAAAATTAAGCATTGGGATTTTGACCTCGGAGGATTTGCTAAAGGAATAATAAAATCTGTCAACATTCCTACGATTGAAGTGACGGAGGATGCGCTCGCACTTGAACTTTCAGTCAAGGGTTATGTCCAACTGGGATTGAGGTCAGGGGAAAATAAATCAGTTTGAAAAATACGCTTGCGAAAAATAGCCTTTCCCCTGCGAATACTCATTCCCATTTTTACACGTCGTTGGTTTTTCCTAATTTGAATCCAAAATAATCAATACAGCAAAAGCCAATGCGTTGGATCAAAACCTCATATCGTTTCTTATTCAAAAAACATCCTAGGAAAGTAGGCATCGTCCTTTTTTTACTATTCCTTGGCTATTGGTTTGCCCTCCCCTACCCGCTTTTTGATGATCCCACCTGTATGATTTTAGAGGATAAAAATGGAAACCTGCTGGGTGCAAGAATTGCCGCTGATGGTCAGTGGCGTTTTCCGCAGATAGATACTGTCCCCGAAAAATTTGAAAAAGCCATTCTTACTTTTGAGGACAAACGATTTTACCATCACATCGGATTTGATCTTAGGGCATTTTTACGTGCTACCCAACAAAACATTTCCAATAAAAAAATAGTGAGTGGAGGGAGTACCCTCACCATGCAAACTATCCGCCTATCCAGAAAAGGAAAACCCCGAACTATTTTCCAAAAACTTATAGAAGCTATACTCGCCACGCGCTTGGAGATCAGTTTTTCGAAAGCTGAAATCCTGAGACTTTACGCTTCGTATGCCCCCTTCGGCGGAAATGTAGTAGGACTAGATGCCGCTTCGTGGCGATATTACAACAAACCTCCTACAAAATTGAGTTGGGCAGAAGCAGCCACCTTGGCGGTGCTTCCCAACAGTCCTGCCCTTATTCATCCCGGCAGAAATAGACAACAGTTAATCGCCAAGCGAAATAGGTTAATTGATCGGCTGGTAGCCAATCATACCATTGATGAATTGACAGCTCAATTGGCCAAAGAAGAACCCATACCCGACAAACCACACGCCCTCCCCAGACTAGCCCCTCACCTACTGGACAGGGCCTACAAGGAACATTTTTTTGGGAAAAAAAATCAACATACCCGACTACAAACTACCATTGACCCTAACCTCCAACGAAGGGTCAACGAAGTCTTAAAATACCAACAGAGCACACTCCAGGGGAATGGTATTCACAATGCCGCAGTCCTAGTCCTCGAAATAGAAACGGGCAACGTCATCGCCTACGCAGGTAACATTCCGCAGGCTGGAAAAAAACACAGCGAACAAGTTGACATCATTGGTGCACCACGAAGTACGGGAAGTATCCTAAAGCCATTTCTCTACAGCTTCATGTTGCAGGAGGGAGAGTTGCTTCCCGAACAATTGATCGAAGATGTACCTACGACCATCGGAGGATATCGCCCCGAAAATTTTCACCAAAATTTTGACGGCAGAGTATCTGCTAAAAAAGCCATCAGCAGATCGCTGAATGTACCCTTGGTCAAGATGCTACAAAGTTATACTTACGAAAAATTTCACTACGGACTAAATAAAATCGGCTTGACGACCATCAACAAAAATCCAGACCACTATGGATTGTCTTTAATCTTGGGAGGAGCCGAAGTTAATCTTTGGGACATCACCAACGCCTACGCCTCGATGAGTAGAACCATCAATCATTTTCATCCCAACGATGGTCGGTACGATCCTTTGGATTTTAGAAAACCCAATTATGTGTTAGGAAAAAAAGTATTACCGACCCCTCGGAAGCAACTAGCAACGGAAGCACCTTTCATCAGCGCCTCGGCGGCGTGGTTGGCATTCGAAGCCATGCGCAACGTGGAGCGACCCAACTCCGAGGGGGACTGGCAGAGTTTTTCTTCTAGCAAAACCATTGCTTGGAAAACGGGGACGAGTTTCGGTTTTCGGGATGCTTGGGCAGTTGGTGTTACCCCCAAGTACGCCGTTGGAGTATGGGCAGGAAATGCCGACGGGGAAGGTCGTCCCGGATTGATCGGCGTACGCGCAGCCGCCCCCATTCTTTTTGGCGTTTTTGACTTGTTGCCCGCTAGTCGTTGGTTCGAACAGCCCATTGACGAAATGATTGAAATACCCGTGTGCCGACAAAGCGGTTACAGGGCAAGTCCTATTTGTGTAATAGATAGCCTTTGGGTGCCCCAAGCAGGAACGAAGGCAGCCACCTGTCCTTTTCATCAGACCGTACATTTGGATAAAAATACGGGGCTGCAGGTCAACTCCGACTGCGAAAGCCCATCCAATATGATGCACGAAGCGTGGTTTGTACTCGACCCAGTAGAAGAATATTACTACAAGCCTCACCATCCTGAGTACCAACCGCTACCTGCATTTCGAGCGGATTGTTCACCTAGCCACCAACTAGCTACCAACAATCCGATGCAACTGATTTATCCCAAAAAATTAACGAGTATTTTTGTTCCAGTTGACTTGAACGGAGAATTGAGTAGAACCATTTTCAAAGTCGCCCACCGAGATGCTAGCCAGACCATTTATTGGCATTTGGACGATGAGTACATCGGCAGCACATCCGACTTTCACGAAATGGAACTCCACCCCAAAGCGGGATACCACAGCCTGACTTTAGTGGACGAAAAAGGATTTAGCCTAGAGAGAAAATTTAAGATTTTGGAAAAATAACTTTTCTTACGGAGTCTAGTAGAGCCATTTCACTTTCCAATTGATACCGTTGATGCTTTGATTTTGGAGCATTTTGTATTTACTTTGCAGTCAGAAAAATTAAAATAAATATGAATAACGAAATCTTAGATTACAACGAAGAAAACACTAATAAATTCACCCCAAAATTTGGACTGATCGTAGTGATGATATTGGCAGCAGCGGCGACTCGATTTTTACCACATCCACCTAATTTTACTGCTTTGGGAGGAATGGCGCTATTCGGTGCCGCCTACTTTTCTAAAAAATACTGGGCTTTCCTAGTTCCCTTTGCGACACTTTGGTTGAGTGATTTGATATTGAACAATGTGGTGTACGCAGCCTACCACGACGGCTTCACCCTGCTACCTACCTACGCCGTGTGGACTTACGTAGCTTTTGGTTTGATGATCTTGATGGGATCAAAAGTTTTGAAAAAAGTAAAATTGCCAAGAGTGATTGGCGCAAGTATCGGAGCATCTTTAATTTTCTTTTTAGTAACCAACTTCGGTGTTTGGTTTTTTGACTCCATGAATGTTTTTACCGACGATGCAAGTGGTTTGTTAGCGGCCTACGCTGCGGGGCTACCTTTCTTTTGGAATACTTTAGTAGGAGATTTATTTTTTGTAGGTATATTGTTTGGAGGGTTCGAATTGATTAAGTCGGTTAATCCGCAGTTGGCATTGACGATGGAAGTTTAACAATATACGATAGCCACCAGGTCTTGCTTTTTAAAAAATATCCCGAATTTTTGCGCTGAAAAATTCGGGATATTTTTTTGGTAAAAACGTTAATCTCACAACTAGGCTTATCAATCATACTCCACCCTTACGTGATGAATACTGAAAAGCACTTTCTTAAAGGCTTGGATACAAAGCTCCAATTCCTCAAAAGTTAACGCCGAATTGACGAGTTGGCCCATTTCAATTTTGTTGGCTACAATTTTTTGAACTAGAGCTTCAACGGATGCCTCATTCATTTTTTTTATAGATTTACTAGCCGCTTCGATGGCATCGGCTAACATCAGAATCGTTTCTTCCTTAGATGATGGTAAAGGCCCTGGATAGCGAAACGCCTTTTCCCTGATCTCTTGCGTAGGATTGAGTCGTGTGTATTTTTTATAAAAATATTATAACCCAGTTGTTACGTGGTGTGTTTTTTTAAAATAAATAAATAACGGGGGTAGCCGATTTTTCTTGGGCCGTT
>JBCCJE010000282.1:0-6801 GCA_039027925.1 Bacteroidota bacterium | reverse complement strand
GGCATCTAAAGGAAACTCCCCATCTATATTGTTATTCATTCCAGAATAAATATGAACTTTATTTACTCCAGGAGCTAGGATATATGAAGGTCCAGAAATAGGTCTGTCCAAAAAGTATCCTAAATCTGGCCCTATATGTTCTGAACTTTCCAAATCACCTTGAATCAAAATATCTTCACCAGATGGTTTATCGTCAAATCCAAAACCATTTTTAGTTCCAGCTGGATGAACATGGGCAGTCCCATCTAACTGAAAGAATGAATGTAGATCTGGAAATTCTGTAGGAGCCATTGCATCTTCAGAGGGATCAGAATACTCACCCGGAGGACCTCGAAGAATAGTCTCTGTACCACTTTCATCTCTACCCCAAGCAATTGATTCCTCGTGAAATCCTCCTTGTGTATCGTCTTCAGTTGGCGAATTAGATCTATTTACTGCTAGTGCCATTTCACGCCTCACCTCCTTACTAGGGAATTTTAATAATTTACCATCTTTTATTGCTTTATTGACGGTTTTTAATCTAGTTTTATTTGTAAATACAATATAATTTTCTCCTCCTCCTTTCACAGTTTTCACTAAATCACCATTTTGATTATAATAATTTGTTGTAGGAGGATCAGTCGGAGCTCTACCATCAGGATCAATAAACATCACAGGATTCCCTAACACATAATTATAATCACTCCACCCCGGAAACTCCATCGCCAACGGATCCAAACTCAAAAACCGCCCCACATCACTATCATACATCCTTGCTCCTCGATAATCCAATCCACTCTCCAAATCTCTTTCGTGATGAGTAGTCAAGTACTTTTCCGATGGCCCAAAGGAATAATATTCCTCTAGTATTTTCCCATATGGATAATAATTTAGCACAGATTCCAGAATGTACCCTTCATGGTCTCCGCTACAATTATAGTAGTAATTCACTCTAGTATTTCCTAGATGATCGTGGATATAGTAGGTAGCCTGAACAACAGGTGCATCAATCATCTCATTCATGGGTGTCGAAAAAGGATCACCGCTGCCTAAGAAACCGTTGCATTGTCATATGCTTTTTAACAACACATTTACAAATAAAAATAAATGCTATTTCAAGTATATGATGAGAGGTATATCTAAGTTGGAAATCTTTGACAGCGTCCACAGAACGTAGGCTATGCTTTTGGCAAAGTTAAGCTGAATGTGCAAACTGCCTCGATGGAGTTGTGCATGTTTTAGTTAGGCAAATTTGAATCTGGAGATATGCCAAATCTTAAATATTTAGGATGTCTAGGTTGCTAAAAAAATCTTCTGAGTAACCTGATGTAATCAAAACATACACGACCCTAAAGAGGTAGCGTCAGCAAGTAAGCAGATTTCCTTTTATTTATCACTCTGCTTTGTATTGCGTAGCAGGGGTTTTAAATCAACCAATTCGCCCTACCACCTATTTTTCTTGTTCCCGAAGGGGTAGCATCAGCAGGTAGAATAAATTCGAAAAAAATCGTGGTATCATCTTTTCTCCATAGTATAGTTACTAAGGTTGAGTTTTTGTAATACTTATTGTCTCCATAAACATCTACAAGCCAATCTTCTTGAAAGGACAGAATTCCATCAAGTGAAGACTTTACGCTAAAGCTATTTTTTATCTTATCCAAAGAATACCTACTCTTAGGAATATCATTTAGGCTTATCGTTTTTGTATTTTCCTTTTCAGATATCGTTGCAAACGCACCTAAAACCTTACCTTTTAATGGTTTAAACAATTTACTTTTTATTGAATCTTCAATCTCAAAGATAGAAATCACATTATTTGAATCTCCAAAATGTTTCCTAAATTCATAAGAAAAATTTTCATCAAATATGGACATGAGTTCTCTAGTATCTTGTTCATAATAAGACTCTTCGCTATTGTCAAAATTATTCTCTAGATCAGGTTTAGTATCACTAACCAAAATAAAATTGTAAATAATTGAAATTATTAAACAAGTAAGAACAAAATTTTTCATTAAATTTTTCATTGGTCATTTATCTTTGTTTTCTATGTCTTGAACAAAATTTAAATCAGTAACTTGTATTGTATACTTTCCGTTGTTAGTGGTTATCTCATTTTCTCCGGACTGAAGAACACTAATACCATTTTTGGTAGATTCTATTGAATAGAGTTTAAATGATCCTTTTTTGTTAGTTGAGCTTTTAGTATCAGTAAGTTCAAGTCCTCCACTTCTTGTTCCTGATTTATTTGCCCCTCCTACTGTTAGCGTAAATCCAGAATCACCATTTTCAGAAATAGAAAAATTCAATCCAATATCCTGAGAAGTAGATTCCATATTTTTATCTTCACTAACCTCGCCGACTTCCATATTAACATCTACAGAAAAATTTCCTTTTATTTCTTCTTTTCTACCGATAGTAGCTGATACCTCAGTAAAATCAGTTCCTGAATCTGTAGTTTTATCCCTAAGCTTCAATGTAAGATCAAGATAACCAATTTCTTTTTGTTCAGTTCGAGTTTTAAAATGTATTCCCTGCCTGAAATTCCAGGACAATTCATCTGTCTGCACCTCTATATTTTCATATACTCTAATAGCAATTATTGTTTCTCTTGGAGGTTCAGGTGCTCTACCATCAGGATCAATAAACATCACAGGATTCCCTAACACATAATTATAATCACTCCAAGCGGGAAACTCCATCGCCAAGGGATCCAAACTCAAAAACCGCCCCACATCACTATCATACATCCTCGCCCCCCGATAATCCAATCCACTCTCCAAGTCTCTTTCGTGATGAGTGGTCAAATACTTTTCTGATGGCCCAAAGGGAATATATTCCTCTAGTATTTTCCCATAAGGGTAGTAATTTAGCACAGATTCCAGAATGTACCCTTCATTGTCTCCGCTACAACTATAGTAATAATTCACTCTAGTATTTCCCGGATGATCGTGGATATAATAGGTAGCCCGAATAACAGGCGCATCAAGCATCTCATTCATGGGTGTTGAGAAAGGATCACCGCTTCCCGTGAAACCTTCACATTATTATATACTTTGCAACAACACATTCACAAATAAAACTAAATGCTATTTCAAATATATAAAAGGTATATCTAAGTTGGAAATCTTTGACAGAGTTTATGGAATGCAGGCTATGCTTTTGGCAGAGTTAGACGAATGTGGGCTAGCGCCAGCAGGACAACAGGCGCATCAGTCATCTCATTCATAGGTGTTGAGAAAGGATTACTGCCTCCCAAGAAACCTTTGCATTGGTAGATGCTTTTTAATAATACATTTGCAAAAAATAATTATTCTTTTAAATATATAAAAGGTGTACCTAATTTGGAAATTTTAGACAATGTTTACGGAACGTAGCTTATGCTTTTGGCAGAGTTAAACTGATTGTAGGCACTACCTCCTAGAGGTAGCGCTAGCAGGGTAGGTAGTTCGGAAGAAAAAATAGACAAGACGACACTCAACCGTATCATTGAAATTAATAAACTACAGCCGAAGGACAGGGGAATGGTCTTTACTTTTCTTCGTACTTTTTTGACTAAGACTAAGCTGCAGTCTATAATGTAAAAAGCCCCTGTTTTCGCAGAGGCTTCGTTTCATGTTTTACCTGTCCATTATAGGCAAATGTAATTTTGTTTAGTGAAAACATCTTGAATAAATCGGAACTCTGCTATACAATAATCAGCAGTATCTAAAAACTCATTATTCCTGCAAAGAGCATTAAAATAATAACTGATTATTACTTCCCCTTTCATTATCTCCTCTTTATTGGGTCTCCCAAAAATTTTCTTAAAGTCAGACATTGCTTTGCTTTCGAGATTGTTATCAAAAATCATCCTTTCGGCAAGTTCCTTAGTCCTTAGCCTTTTACAGCCTAAGCTATCCATCTGCCATTCATTAATTTCGACAGTACTTTGAAAAACATTTGAGTTACTACTCTTATTTTTGCTGCTAACACTATCAGTACAAGAATCCAGAAAAGTAAGCACGACAAAAATAATAGCCATTGATTTAAGGTTTCTTTTCATATCCATTTTTATTATAAATGCGGTTCGTGGCTTTACCTATTTGCCCTCGACCATTTTTATCAAATTTTACTCCTTTGAACATATCAGTTATGTTCCCTTGCGTCACCCTTCTCGTTTTTGGATTAATTGTGCCTCCTTTTGCACCTGCTTTGGCATTGGGGTCATATTGATATTGTGGGTCAACCAATGTACCTCTTGCTGCCATAATATCGGGTTGCCCTTTCCCTCGTTGGTCTCCAGGTGGATGAACTAATCCATATCCGTGACCTACCTCGTGCGGTGCTGTGGTAGAAGTACCTAATCCATCGTCAGTATTCATAAACCCGTTATTTTCTCCAATTTCATTAAAGCTTCTGCGAAGACGAGAATTGTTTTTTTCAACCCTAATAAAGTTTACCTTCGCATCTGTATTACCTGCAGCCATCTTTGCCGCCTCTGCCTCAGTTACTGTTTCATAGTTAATCTTAAATTTAACACTATATTGAACTCCACCTACTGTAACTTGGGCATTTGCGCCATTGTATTGCCCTGCTATCTCATTAGCTATTGATTTTGACAATTGAGTTGTTGCTGAACCACCGTAAAAAACAAATTTAGAATATACGGTAATAGTTTTATTTACTTTATCAATAACTGGAACTCCTGAACGTCCATCAGGGTCAATGTTTGAAATAGGATTGTCCCAAACATAAGCGAAAGGACTCCAACTTATATTCTGTGGTTCGTCTGCCAGCGGATCCAAACTCAAAAACCGCCCCACATCACTATCATACATCCTCGCTCCTCGATAATCCAACCCACTCTCCAAGTCTCTTTCGTGATGGGTGGTCAAGTACTTTTCTGATGGCCCAAAGGGAATATATTCCTCTAGTATTTTCCCATATGGATAATAATTTAGCACAGATTCCAGAATGTACCCTTCGTTGTCTCCACTACAATTATAGTAGTAATTCACTCTAGTATTTCCCAGATGATCGTGGATATAGTAGGTAGCCCGAACAACAGGTGCATCAAGCATCTCATTCATGGGTGTCGAAAAAGGATCACCGCTTCCCGTGAAACCCTCGGGAGGAGAATCAGATTCATTGAGCGAAAGCATCGTCTCGATACTTACGGGGATATCCCTGCCATCCGTGGTGGACATCAAGAAAAGTTGATGTCCACTCTCAATAAATATGGATTCATTAATCGTATAACCATCTTGCAGGGTACTCATATCTTCTTCCCGAACGTAATCTAGGGTTTCGTCAGCTTTAGTGACAACATTTACCCTGGTGTTGTAGATGGCTCTAGTGGTTGTTTCTCCATTGTCACCCGGAGGGGTAGTATCGTTACAATCTTCCAGTACATTGGCTAAATTAATTAATCTGGTGTTGCTTTCATCATTCAGGTCAATTTTATTTTTATCAAACAAATCATCGGTTCTGATAAAGCGATCGTTACATCCGGGATTGAACTTAGGATCACAATTACACGGTGGGTCGGTCGTGGGGTCTTGAGGTTCTTCAAAAGTAAAGGCCTCGTGGTGTCTTATACGTGCCACTCGTTCATTTCCAAATACATACCAAGTCAATTGATTCGAGTTAAAATTATACACCGCCAATTCTTTTCCTGCTGCATCCCTGAGGTAAAACTCTGCTACTGGAATAGCTCGGAAAGTGATGTTATGTGCAGCTTTAAAAATTCGAGCATCATTGATATCGTAGAGGTAATTATTGGTATTTATTCCTATGGCTTGTGTCCAAGGAAGATTGGCTCTTCCGTAGGTAGTCCCGTTAATCCCTCTTTTAGAGTCGGTCAACAAATTTCCATTACTATCGTAAGCGATGCTTCGATCAATGGGCCCCGAACTAGAATTAAGATTGATTTGGGTAAGCCGATTCGTATTACCTTGGTATTGATAATAGTACTTGACGTGATTGACACTATTGCCCGTACTTCTCTCCTTCCTGCGAAGTGATGTAAAGTTTCCAATTTTATCGTAAGCATAGAAGGCATCGCCCCATTGGTTATTGATGCTGCTTCCATTTTGTTTTAAAGTACCATTGGCTACGGTCAGTCTATTCATACGATCATAGGTATAATGATAGCGACAAAAGTCCGCAAAATCAGTTGGGGCATTATTGGCTTGGTCAAATTTGTATCTACCTACGGTGCCATTGATGTTGCCATTATAGTTAGCGGCTTGATTTCCGAAGGTATTTCCATCGTAGCGCAGTTCCCAATCGAAGAAAGTACTGGTTATATCTGTCAATCTTATACGATCATCGTAGGAGTAGTTGACGGTTTCGATAAGTTCGTTAGTACAGATCGGGGCACCGCCATCATTTTCTTCGCTATGGTAATAACGCTTCTGTGCTACGACACCTTTCTCATCATCATAATCGTATTCTACTATTTTATTGCCTCCACTACCCGAATCCCTGCTGGCGCTACCTCTCCGAGGTAGTGCCCCGTATTCCGCTTGGCTCTGCCAACAGCCTAGCCTAAATTCTATGAAATCAAACTAAAGAATTATACTCAAAAAACAACTATTTATGAAAATTCGAACTTCAAATTACTAATCCTTGTTGTAAGCTAAAGATAGCTTAACTTCTATAAAAACTGTCCAAAACTTCTACCTCTAAAATACCTTTCCCATCTTCAAAATAATTAGATGCACTACTGTAAATATAATGTTGAGGCATTATCACCCAATTTGCTCTAATTGGATTTTTATGAATGTAATCTAGTTTTTGTAAAGTTACTTTTGTGGAATAAAGTTCGATGGGATGGTTGTC
>JBCCJE010000281.1:0-6812 GCA_039027925.1 Bacteroidota bacterium | reverse complement strand
GATATAATCGTTTATGAATTTATCGTCAAAACCATAAACTGTTGATTTTCAGTTCCTTAAAATTTTAGACATACTCTTACCAGAAATATTATTTTTTATCAGAATCATTTAGGCGTAATGGAATAATCTTTGCAAATTTTAGAAGAATAGATATTCCTCCCCCACGTCATCAAGATTTCTTCAATTTCTATTTTCTACCCCTCCGTAAAATAAAATCACTAGATGAGGCAAACTTCATTGATCATATTATTTTTTATCATTTCCCTGATACCCTCTTACGGAACGGTAATAGATAGTTTGCTCAATGAGTACGAGGCTAATAAAAAATCATCAGATATTGCTTTGCGTTATAATCTAGTCAACTTGATAGCTAGGGAGTACGCTGCGAGACATACGGAGGATTACGACAAGGCCGTAGAGTATAATTTGAAAGCTATCGAACTAGCAGAAATACTGAATGACGATGCCAAAAAAGCAGATAGCTATTTTGCGCTGGGTAACGCCTACTATCGCAATAATAATTTTCAGGATGCTTTGGAGGCTTTCACTATGGTTTTAGAAATTGACAGTCCTGATCGAAAAAAGACAGCCGTCATTCCTACCTATAATCAAATCTGTGTGATCTACAGAGCCTTAGGAGATTATGATAAAGCGTACGATGTCCAAATGGAGGCGTTGCTACTGAGCCAAACTAAAAATGATTCTATTAATTTGGCAAACAGCTACTACAATCTGGGTTCGATTTTCTTTTACCAAACTAGATACGAACAGGCTTTAGAATATTACGAAAAAGCAAAAGAAATATGCGATCTACTTGGGTTGGATCAATTTATATATTCTTCTCTCGCTGCCTTAGGATCAGTTTACGAAAAATTAGGAGACCAAGAGAAAAGCCTTGAATATAATCAGCGTTCTTTGGCGTTGGCCAAAAAATTAAACTACGAAACGGGTATTGGATACTCTTTGGCCAATATCGGCGCTAACTATTTGTCGCAGGGAAAATACCAAGAGGCCGAAGATGCCCTCAAACGTGCTATCCAAATCAAACAGGACAAAGGTGATACCTACGGCATGGTAGGCAATCAGATAGATTTATCAAAAATTTATTTGTCGTGGCAAAAACCCAAAATGGCCTTACCAGTGCTAAAGGAAGCATTGAAGGGAGCGGTCAAGGTAAATTCGAAATCACGCAAATCCAGCATTTATAAAAATTTGGCAGAGGTACACGAAAAACTCAACCAACCTCGGAAAGCCTACAATTTTGTGAAGTTGCACCTGATAATGAAAGACTCTGTGCTGAACGAAAAAACCCTCGAAGAAATGGGGCAATCCAAAAGGCGATTTGAGGTGAGGATGAAAGAAAACGAAATCAAACTACTGAAAAAGGAAAATGAGATTTTAGCTAAAAATGAAGAAATTGCTACGCAGCAAATTTACATATTTGCGGTGTCGCTTTTGGCGGGGCTAATATTACTGTGGTGGAATAAAAGTAAACTCAAATACCAAAACAAAGTCAACAAACTTCTGGAAGAGAAAAACCAAATCCTCAATTCTAAAAACGAAGAAATTCACATCAAAAATAAACAGTTGGAACACTCCAACGAAGATCTCCAACAATTCGCTTACGTAGCTTCTCACGACCTGAAAGAACCACTAAGGATGATTAATTCCTACACCAATCTACTGCAACGAAGGTACAGTAGTGCCTTTGACGAATCGGGCAAGGAGTTCATGCACTACATCATTGATGCTGTGGGCCGAATGGGTACACTACTCGACGATCTTTTGGATTTTTCGAGAGCAGGCACACAGGCGGCGCCTACTGATTTTATTGCTTCCAAGGATGTCCTCGTTATGGTGGAGGCCAATCTGCGCCACCGCTTAGAAACACTCAACGGCTCGCTCATCATCAAAAATCAAAACCTACCAAAAGTAAAAGCCCACCGTACGCAGTTCATTCAACTACTCCAAAATCTGATCAGCAACGGCGTAAAATTCAAAGGCGAAAGAGATCCCATCGTAGAAATAGATGGCAAAAAAATGGAAACGGGTTATGTCTTTTCGATAAAGGATAATGGAATCGGCATATCGAGCGAAAACTTGGAAAAGGTATTCGAAATGTTTCGGCGCTTACATACTCGGGATGAGTACGAGGGAACGGGTATTGGATTAGCGACTTGTAAAAGAATTGTTTCTACGTGGGGTGGAGACATTTGGGTAGAGTCAGAAGTAGGGGCAGGAAGTACCTTCTTTTTCTCCGTACCCAATTCATCGCTACAATTTGAAATGGAAACTCAGCTCGAAGAAAATTTTGCGTAACAAGTCAGAACCAATCACCCCTGCGCCACCGGAGAAGAACCATCCTGGATATTATGATAAAAACCTTCTAGGTATTGGAGCATATCTTTTTTGTGAGTGGATTTCAAATAATCAAACTCTTTGATGATAGCAAATAAACCTTCCCGCTTTTGTTTAAAAATTTTTAAAACTCGACCAAAGCCTTTCCTGTTTTTTCCTCTCCACATAAAGTAGCGATCCCTTACCGTTTTGATGGGGAGTTTGGGATGAGGGATGGCGTAGGGTGCGTTGACTAAGCCTGCGTAATCAAAATCGTAGGGAACAGGTACTGGAGTCTTGGAGTCTTTTTTACAAATCAATTTGATGTTGTGCCGTTTTTTCAAATTCCAATCCGTATTGCCCACACAGTACTGAAACATAGTGAACAATCGGTAGCGATCTTGATCTATGAATTTTAATTTTTCGTGGGGACGCATCAACTCCGAAGCCATTCGGTTAGCCACGTGCTCATCATCTTCGATCACGAATCCCATCATTTCCATTTTTTTATCCTCATCATTTTTATCTTGATAAGTGATGTTGACCAATTGAGTTCTAAAACTATAATCGGTCAGTTCGCTGTACAATCGGTAGGTGAGATATTCCCTAAAAACGAGTTGCTGAAAGTCATCCCCTTGATGACAGGGAGCAACAATTTTGAGTTTAAGTTTACTTTTGCCTTTACCAATTTTCAACATAGTGGGAGGAAATTCACAGATTTTTTTACGGGTAATACCTCTTTTTCTTACTTTTCCTTTACCCTTATGAATAGTTACGCCTTCTTTTTCAAAAGCATATTTAGCTTTTATAAATGTCTCCTCCTCGGTTTCACTTTTCGAAAACAGTCGGTCGAGATCAGTTTTAATAATTACGTCAATCGGTTGGTCGCTCACGAGGTGGTCGAAGGTGATACGATTTTTAGAAATGGATTGATCTTCTTCCCCGCAGGAAAAAAGTAGTGCCGAGCCGAGGATAAAGAAAATGAGAACTGAAAAAGTTGAACAGTTTGTTAGCGGATAAAATGTGTTTGCTTTCATGGTTTAGAACATTTTGATTTTTTGAAGGATGTGGAAGCAGTAGAAAAAATAGAATTTAAGATTTAGCCATTTCTCAATTTTTTTTTCCAAAAATAGAATAAATTCAAAGATAAATACTGGAGGAAACTGACAGTTTCCAGTACAAATCTTGCATACCTATATTTTTCAAGATGTAGTTTTCGGAGGTATGCTTGGTATCGGATTGATTTGGTTAATCCTCGACTTATTTTTCATTTACAAAACTAAAACTTATACCGTTGGGCAAATGAAATTGTTCGGGGCATTGTCAAATGTCGTCGCTCTCGCTAGCATGGCTTACGTTTGGTATTCGGGATGTTTGCTCAAAGTTCCGTAGCTATTACTTTTCATTTTTATCATAGAGAATTTTTTCATGTATCCGCTTCACTTGCAAATCTCCGAAACCATAGATAGCTTCTCGTTTAGTAAATTCTCGGAAAATAATGGAGAAATCTTCCGTCCGAAACTCATCCATAATTTTTAGAATAGCTCGAGCGGGACGACTAGCGTTATCCTTTGGAAATCTTTCGTTGTTGGCTTGAATAGCTGGGAGTAGGAAGGGGAATTTTTCTTTAAAAATACGTCCTATTTTTTCCATTTCTTGAAATTGGTGATTTTGATAAAACTTCCAAAGTCGAGCGAAAGTGTCCAAGTCCGACCTAGTAAGCGATATCTTATTCTCGAAGGCTTCTACTAATTCTGATGGGCGCATGCCCCCAAATCCGTATTCGTAACCCACCAAAGGTCTGACTAAGTTTGCTTTCAAAGTTGGATTACGTAACAACGTACTTACAAACCACAAATTAACTTGACAAAATACATCCTCCTCAAACCAAAGAAAAACTTGACTGCCATCTGGAATTGCTACAATCTTTTCAAATTCAGCAGCTACATTTTTGTAATAGTCTGCCTCGTCTCCACGGTCGTAGGTGTCGGCTAGGTAGGTAGCACGGTTTTTAAAAAGAACCTCTAGCGTATCCCCTTCGACGTTGCCATCCACCAAGCACTCCCGCACAATGATTTGCTCTCCGGGAAGTGAGTGGGGAAGTTGCCGTTGCAGCGCGTCACCGTTTAGTATGTGAAATGAGTGGAGCATAGTTTTTTGGGCAGCTATTCGATTTCAATTCGATCTCCAAGAAATTTGGGCTGCTTCCCGATGATAAGGTCTAACAATAGTTTTACACGAGCTAGTTTTTCCCGCACTAGAGTTTTCCAACCAAATTTTCTACCCACCTTTTGGGCATTGAATCCGACCGTGTTTAATCCTTTTTGATCTGCGATAAAAATGGCTCTTTCGTTGTGAAAAGGTTGACTGATGATGGTAAATTTTTCTTGACCAAAAATAGCATTCGCTCGAACTACGGAATCCAAGGTGCGAAAACCGGCATAGTCCAGAAAAATTTTCTCTTCGGGTATTCCCCTAGCGACGAGGTCTTTCTTCATCGTGGTCGGTTCGTCGTACGTCTTGCTACCGTTGTCTCCGCTCAGTAATAGAAACTCCACTTTACCCGCTTTGAATAATTGCTCGGCAGCATCAATTCGGTAGGCGTAGTAAGGATTGACGTAGCTCCCCCGTAGGATTTTTCGAGTGCCTAACACTAAGCCTACCTTATTTTCAGGAATATCTTTCGTAGAGGAAAACAACTTGGTAGCCGTTGATTTTTTCACCCAATAATCCATCGCAAAAATGGTCAACAAAATGAGGATAGTAAAAAGAAAACCGTATTTGAGGATTTTTAATAACATAGCTTTTACAAGTTTGAAATTTTTATGATTTTTATCACGGAACTAACTTAGAAGCCATCCACTCACCATCATTTATTTCATAACTAGAACGCAGGTGCTGAGTGCGATTAAGCTGTAAGATATCTATTTTTTGTGGGATTATTTTGATGGGTAGAAAATGGATATCATCTCCGTAGATCACTTCAAATTCGTTCGAGATTTCAGTTCCCGGTGGTGCTTGTGTCGTGTAGTCTTTTATGGATTTGGATTGTTGAATTTGCTGATAATACTTTTCGAACTCCTCCCCTACAGAGATGATTTCGGCAAGTCCTTTTAAGCGAATTTGGAGTTGCTTTTTAGGATGATAAAATAACGCCGTCACCTTCGGATCATTTTTTAGCTGCATCACTTTTGGCGTTCTGGAATCGGTAAAAAATAGGACAGACCAATCCATTGCAAACTTTCTTTTGACTACCGTTCTGACTTCGGGATACACTCCCAAAGTAGCCAACGAAAAGAAACGAAAAGGATGACGACGATCAGCATTGCTGCGTATGAGTTCGGATTTGGCGAAGTCGAAAAGATTCATTTTGAATTGTACTTTTGTAAATTGGAATTCTAGGGAATGGACAAAATTCTCTTCTAAGCGGCTGAAGATCAAAAATACTGTCCAATCCCCACCACAAGACCTCTTTGCCTTGCATTATAAACATCTACGCCGTAGTCCACCCTCAAAATAGCATTGTAAACGGGCTTGAAAATAACTCGGAAACCTAATCCTACGAAGTGCCTTAGTTCTTCTCTTTCGATAAACTCGCTCAATTCGCCACCCGGTGTTCTCCAATTTCCTAAATCAGAAAAAGCAACTCCCTGCACCGCCCAATCATCAAAATCTAGTACTGTATGTCGGTATTCAGCATTGAGAATCAATTGTCCTGTTCCTCTTTCGATTCGATTGCCCGAGCCTCGGAGGTTAACCCTACTGTCCACCACGAAGGGAGCAAACGGTGAATCATTATTAGTAGAAATACCAAATCTAAAGCGCACCGCGAGATTACCTTTTTTGCCGATCCGATTGAATTTTCGAATTTGTAAAATCAAGCTATTGAAGATGGTGCTATTTTCAAAATTATAAACACCCTGTAAAATTAATCGCCAAGCCCATCCCTTCAAGTAAAAATCATTGTAGTTCAATAGATTTTCAATGTATTCTGCCTTTGGGGAAAATTTCACCTCTGTCAAAGCATCCGGCCCAGGAGGATTATCTAGGGTTTGATTATCATTTTTGGAGTACTGCTCCCGAAAGGCATTTGCACTCAATTCTAGTCTTTTTCGGAAACCAAAATTTCTGATGACCGTGAGACCACCTACTAAATTATCATAATCGTACAGCACCGTTCCCTCAGAAAAAAACAAAGGTTCTTCCGACCGCCATTGAAGTAAGTTGAAGGCAACGCCCCAATTTTTATTTAAAAAAGGAATACGATAATAAAGCTGACCACCGTGACGGTTATCTGTATTTTGGTAAAACGCTAGCAGTTGATGGCCTCTTCCCGTAAAATTAAAATCAACTGCTCCTGCCTGAAACCATATATTATCTCGAATACCTCCAAAATTCAAAATGGGCAGTAGCGTTCGCTTTTCTTTTAATTGGTAAGTCACTCGAATTTTTTTATCGGAGAGGGTGTCTATTTT
>JBCCJE010000280.1:0-6818 GCA_039027925.1 Bacteroidota bacterium | reverse complement strand
TCATCGTGATCGTGATCATGTGCCTCTTCCGTTGCTGCACTCAGGTAGGCAGCAGTCAAGATCGTAAATACGAACGCTTGAATAAATGCTACCAACAACTCAATGGACATCATAAAAATGGTAAGCAGAGTAGAGCCAATAGCCGTTCCGTAGGCACCTCCATCTCCAAGACCCTCTCTGGCAATAAAAATCAAACTCACAAAAATCACCATTACCATATGCCCCGCTGTAATATTTGCAAAAAGACGTAACATCAGCGTAACTGGCTTGATAAATATTCCAAGAATCTCAACGGGAGTTAGAATTACTACCTTCAACCAAGCAGGTACTCCTGGCATCCAAACAATGTGTTCCCAATAATGAGAATTTCCGCTAATGTTAACCACGAAGAATGAAGCTAGGGCTAAAACTAAAGTTACAGAAAGACTTCCAGTCACATTACTTCCACCTAGAAATGGAACTTGCCCAAATAGATTAAGTCCTAAAATGAAAAAGAAAATGGTAAGCAGGAAGGGAAGGAATCTTTTCCAATGAGCCCCTAAAAATGGTTTTGCTACTTCATCTTGAATAAAGACAATAATAGGCTCGATGAATCCTTGTGTTCCACTTGGAGCTTTACCGTCACGAGCCTGATAGGTTTTTGCTATCCTAAAGAAAATGAAGAATAAAAACAGACAAACCAAGATCATACTCATCACATTTTTAGTGATGGAAAAATCGTAGAACGAAGTAAAGGCTCCACCAAACACTCCGAAGTCCCATGAGGTTTTATCTTCTAAATAATATTTTTCGCCGTTGTGGGTAAAGTACATTACTTCCTTTTCTTCACCATCAACATTCTTCTTTTCCGAATGATAGGGATGATGTTCTTCGGCAAGTTTCAAGGGTGCTCCATTCAACATCTCGGAGGAGGGATTCTTCACCTTCATCACGCTTCCACCAACTAACGCATATCCATCAACTACCTCTGTGCCATCGCCGTGATGACCGTGCGGATGAAATTTACTGGATGAAAAAACAGACCATTTTCCGTTTTTTTTGTCATAAAGAATACAAGGCAGATGAAGTGTCACCCCCGGCATAAAAGTATAGATATTGGCATCCGAAACGTGGTGGAACGCTGTTGATCCCGCATCAAAATTACCCTCACTGTCACCAGCTTTGGCAACATTCGAAGCCATCAAAATTAGCCCTACAACCAACATCAAAATTATCTTAGAAAACTTCATAATTAACTGGTAAAAATTGAATCTGAAATTATTTTGTCCTTATTCAAAACCTAATTTTTAAAATCACCAAATTATATTTTGTTGCGTTTTTAAAAATCGGTGCAAAGGTACTTATTAGTTGTAATTAATTAAAGTTTAAAAACTCTTTTTTCACACTTATTTTCTGTTTTCTTTCTTTTTTCGAAAGAACATTTTTGAAAAAAAATGCCTCAAACAAAATATTTTGCTTGAAGCATTTTTTAAAATTGAAACCCAAAAACCATCCTCTACGCTTAACACGTTGATTCGACAATTTTCAATTCTTCACCTGCCTGCCAAGGCAAAACCAGGTTTTAAATTCTTAATTTATTCTACGCTCTTATCACTTCAAACTGGTTGCTCGTATTTTTCTCTCCGCCAGCCTTCAAGGCATTATCCCCCGCAAAGAAAGTCTTGTGATCGTCGCCAAGGTCAGAACCAGCCATCCGTTGGTGTTTGACGCAAGCAACCCCTTTACGAATTTCTTGCCGCTGTACTCCTTGAACGTAGGCCAACATGCCCTCCTCACCAAAGTAGCCTTCTACCAAATCGTTCATGTGCAGGGCAGTCGTATGGTAAGTTGGAAGTGTAATCAGGTGGTGGAAGATACCCGCTTGATGAGCCGCATCTTTCTGGAAATCCAAAATCATTTTGTCTGCTAGCTCCGATAAAGGCGTCTGATCATACTGTTCGTCCATCAATTTGAAACGGTTGTAAGCAGAGACGTCAGTACCCGCTTTTGCCATAGCATCGTAAGCCTGCTGGCGAAAGTTGAGTGTCCAATTAAACGAAGGAGAATTGTTATAAACTAATTTTGCGTTGGGCACGACCGCTCTGATTCGATTCACCATGTGCGCAATCTGCTCAACGTCTGGCGTTGGAGTTTCTATCCAAAGAAGGTCAGCACCATTCTGTAAACTGGTGATACAATCTAAAACTACTCGATCAATATTTGTTCCTTCTCTGAATTTGTACAACCCATTGGGCAATCGAACGGGACGCATCAGTTTACCATCTCTCTTCATCAGTACGTCGTTGTTCTTAGCTTTCAAAATAGATATTTCCTCCGCTTCTACGAAGTCCAAATACTGGGAAGCTAGATCGCCAGCTTCTTTCGAGACGGGTAGTTTTTGAGTTAAGCCTGCGCCTTCCGAATCCGTTCGCGCCACGATGATTCCATCCTCTACGCCTAACTCTAAGAAAGCACAACGTACCGCATTCAGCTTAGCAATAAAATCTTCGTGCGGGACAGTTACCTTACCATCTTGGTGTCCACATTGCTTGGCATCGGAGACTTGATTTTCAATTTGAATGGCACACGCACCCGCTTCGATCATTTTTTTGGCTAAGAGGTAAGTCGCTTCTTCATTGCCAAATCCAGCATCAATATCTGCAATGATTGGCACCACGTGCGTTTCAAAATTATCAATCTGATCTTGAACATCTTCGCCGGCTGCTAAGCGACGGAACAAGTCATTCAATTCGATAGCATCCGCCTGCTTTAAGAAAGTATAGATCTCTTCAATTAATTTTGGAACTGCTATTTTTTCGTGCATGGACTGATCGGGCAACGGTCCAAACTCCGAACGCAATGCCGCCACCATCCACCCCGAAAGATAGATATATCGCTTAGCGGTAGTTCCGTGGTGTTTTTTTATAGCAATCATTTTTTGCTGGGCAATGAAACCGTGCCAGCAGCCTAACGATTGGGTGTATTTTGACGGGTCAGCATCGTATTCCGCCATGTCCTCACGCATGATAGCAGCATTGTATTTGGCAATGTCCAGTCCTGTTTTGAATCGGTTTTGTACCATCATTCTAGCCGAATTTTCGGGGCTGATGGCATTCCATTGATTGCCGTATTTGGCTTTGAGAGATTGAATTTTTTGAATCGCTGAGTTATAAGCTGTCATGGTATTATCTGTTTAAATTTTTTGAATTAGAATTTTTTTGTTTGTCATTTCTGGAATGGGAGGGAGTCAAGTCCATCCAAAATCCTTTGTACTCCGGAGAGCGGAGATCCAAATCTGTTAGTTGAATTTTCATTGTTATTAAAATTTTAGTCGGGTTAAAAAAAAAGAATTAAATCATTTCGTAAGCTGGGAGGGTGAGAAATTCAAAATACTCCTCACTAAAAATCAATAGTTTGAATAATTCGATAGCCTCAGTAAATCTTCCTTGCTGGAAAGCCTCTTCTCCGACGTACGCCTTGATTTTTTCTATCTCTTCGGGGATGAGACTATTGATGTAGTTATTTGAAATCAATGTTCCTTCGTCGGTGATTGCTTCGGATTTAATCCATTGCCAAAGTTGCGTTCTTGAGATTTCGGCGGTCGCCGCATCCTCCATCAAATTGTAGATGGCCGCAGCACCTACTCCTCTCAACCAACTTTCGATGTACAAAATCCCAACATTGATATTTTGTCGGATTCCGTTTTCCGTAATCGTTCCGTTTGGCACTTGGATCAAATCTTTAGCAGAAACATTAACATCTTCTCTCTTATTACTAATTTGATTAGGTTGTGGCATGTGTTCATCAAAAATATCCATGGCTACTTGGACTAGTCCTGGATGCGCCACCCAAGTTCCATCGTGTCCATTTTTTACTTCCAATAATTTATCCGCGCGGACTTTATCTATGGCTTTTTGATTGGCGTACGCATCATTTTTGATTGGAATTTGAGCGGCCATTCCACCCATGGCGTGTACTCCTCTTTTGTGGCAAGTTTGGATGACGAGTTGAGAGTAGGCACTCATAAAAGGTACTGTCATTCCTACTTGACCTCGGTCGGGTAAAACGAATCCCTCTAGGTTTTTAAATTTTTTGATGTAGGAAAAAATGTAATCCCAACGGCCACAGTTCAAGCCCGCAGAGTGGTCTCGCAGTTCGTAGAGGATTTCATCTATTTCAAAAGAAGCTAGAATGGTTTCGATCAAAACCGTAGCCTTGATACTTTTTTGTGGAATATCCAAGTAATCTTGGGCGAAAACAAATACATCATTCCACAGGCGCGCTTCGAGGTGACTTTCTAGTTTTGGTAAGTAGAAGTAAGGCCCCGAACCGTTTTGTAACAATGTTTTTGCATTATGGAAAAAATACAATCCGAAGTCCATCAAGCTCCCACTCATCACCTCTCCGTCAACGGTCATATTTTTTTCTTCCAAATGCCAACCTCTCGGCCGAACCATCAGCGTAGCGATCTCATCATTGAGTTGATAAAATTTTCCATTCTTTGGATTTTCAAAAGTTATCGTTCGATTGACTGCATCGCGCAAATTAATTTGCCCTTCCATGTTATTTTTCCAACTAGGCGAATTGCTATCTTCCAAATCTGCCATAAAAACTTTTGCTCCAGAGTTCAAAGCATTGATAATCATTTTTCGATCCACGGGGCCAGTTATCTCCACCCTTCGATCCAATAAATCCGCTGGAAGTTCGGCGACTTGCCAATCATCTGCTCGAACGGATTTGGTTTCTGGTAAAAAATCAGGAAGTGTGCCTTCGTCAATTTTTTGTTGTCGTATTTTTCTTTGTTCTAAAAGTTCTTTTCGGCGGGCGTTAAATTTTTGGTGGAGTTGTTTTAAAAAAGTTAGTGCTTCGGCGGTAAGTATTTCATTATATCCTACTTCCATGTTTCCAGATATAATTATTCCTTCTACTTGAGGGTTTGCGGTAGGCGATTCAGTACTCATGTTTGATTTTTTTTAAATGGTAATCTAAAAGGATTTCAAGGATCAGATGCAAAAACAATTGCAATATGCAGCTTTTTCTCTAAAAGCGGAAATTCCGCTAAAAAATAATTTTTCTTTTTTTACGACGCTTAATCTATATTTGTTGCCATGACGGAAAAGGATAAGATCAAACTCATTTTTGCATTTAAGGTGAAATACTTGCGGCAGCAAAAAAACCTCTCGTACCAGCAGTTGAAAGATTTGACGGGGCTTTCTACTTCTTATCTGCACGATATTGAGAAGGGAACGAAGTATCCAAAAATTGATAAGATCAACGCCTTGGCAAAAGCCTTTGAGGTAGATTACAATGATCTGGTTTCTACGACGGCCTCAAAAAAAATCCAACCGATCATTGATCTGCTCAATTCCGATTTTTTGAAAGTATTTCCGATGGATATGTTTGGGTTGAGCATTTATCGGTTATTCGAAATGTTCTCCAACACACCCGATAAGGTCAATGCATTTATCAGCACGATTATCAAAATCACGCGCAACTACCAAATGCGCAATGAACATTTTTACCAAGCGGCACTACGATCTTATCAAGACATGTATGATAATTATTTTGAGGAGATAGAGTTAGCGGTTAAAGATTTTAAAAAAGAAAATAAACTGAAAACTTCCGTTCCCTACACTACTAAATTCCTAGAATCCATTTTAAAAAAGAAATTTGAAATTCAGATAGAACGCACCTCGCTACCACAAAAAGACTTGACTACCGTCCGTTCTTTTTTTTCAACAAAACAAAACACGCTTTTCCTCAACAAAAATCTGAGTTCTGCTCAGGAGAATTTTTTGATCGGTAGAGAACTGGGTTTTCAATTTTTAGCCTTGGAAGAACGTCCACTTGTCACTAGGATTTTAGTGCAAGATTCTTTCGAAAAACTTTTTAATAATTTTAAAGCCTCCTATTTTTCGGCGGCATTGCTAATGCCCGAAAATGAGCTAGCCAAGGATATTAAAAATCTTGCTAGTAAGAGATCGTGGCATGAAAAACCATTGTTACAACTCTTGAAAAAATACGATGTCACGCCCGAAATGCTACTGCAACGCATGACTAATATTTTTCCTAAACACTTTGGAATCAAAGATTTATTTTTTTTGCGATTGTCGGGAGAGGAAGATTTGAAGCGGTACCGAATGACCAAGGAACTACACCTCTCGCAATTGCATAATCCCTACGGAAATGTACGAAACGAACATTATTGTCGGCGCTGGATTTCTATCAACATCATCAAGCATCTAAGGGCGAGTCGGAGTCATAAGCCCATTGCCGCTGCTCAAATTTCTAAATATTGGGAAACGAATAACGAGTACCTGTGCCTTGCCATTGCTAAACCTAATGATGCCAACAGCAAGGCGAGTGTGAGTGTCACCATCGGATTATTGGTTACCGATCAGGTACGTAGATTGTTTAATTTTTTGAACGATGATAATTTTAAAATAAAAGATGTGAACACGACTTGTGAAAGATGCTCCATGCCCAACTGTGATGCTAGAACGATGTCACCAATTGTTTTGGAGGAGCAAGAGGAAAGGCGAAGGGTGCTGGATGCCCTGAAGGATTTAGAATAGGGATTACTTTTTGTTTTGAAATATCAATTACTACTAATTTAATGTCATTTAAAGTTATGCTTTTTCGAGACTTTATCAAAAACAAAGCCCCGCTCAACTAAGGTCGAACGGGGTCTCATATTCACATCTAGTTTGACGCAAACTTGATTAGGAGTTCTCTAATGCCCCCTCATATAATAACGATCTCCATTCAGTTCAAAGGAACTAACTGTTCGGTCATCCTTGAGGTATAAGTAAAGTTCTTTTCTTCCTTTCGTCCGAACG
>JBCCJE010000279.1:0-6820 GCA_039027925.1 Bacteroidota bacterium | reverse complement strand
GGAATTTTAGACGTACTCTTAATTCTAAAATAAATAAAAAATGAATATTAAGTATCTATGGCTGTCCCTAATCTTAGTAGGGATTCTTTTTGCCTGTAAAAACGGCGATAATACAAATGTAAAAACCGCAGCAGCAAAGTCCTCTGTTTCTCCTCCAAAACAGAAGGATTTATGTGCTCAGTTGTCAACTGATGAGCTTCGAAAAATTTTATCCTTACCCAATACAATAGAATTATCTGAAAACTTTGAAATAATAGAATCTGTCCAAATTCAAAGCTGTAAAAAGTCATGGGATAATGGTGAAAGCTACGGTGAGGTGTCTCTGACCATTCCTGCCAAGGCTATTCCTGATGCTGCTACTGCTATGAAAACTTTTAAGCGCATGAATGCTGCTCTGGAAAAAGGAGTTAAGCAAAAAGGAAAAACAGAAACTGGAAATGAAGTAGAATTTAAATATAGAGCCAGCTTCCAACCGATAGATGATATTGGAGATGCTGCAGTTTGGCAACCTAAGAAAAGTATGTTCGTGCATGCAATGTTACAATTTGTATCAGGCAATCAAATTTATACCTTACATGTAGATAAAAATGATACCTCCGATGAAGATATGCTGAAGTATGCCAAGCAAATCGCCCAAGTAATTTTAAAATAAAACAACACTACATTTTTAAAAAAAACTTAATCTATTTTCAAAAAACTTAAAAATCATAAAATGAAAGCAAAAAAAATCATCCTTACGACTCTTCTTATAACAATATATTTACTTACTAATGCTCAAGACTACAAAGATGCTACCGACCACCAATTGATAGATAGATATGAAGGATCTACCATCATCTCATACGCCAAAAGTAATTATGAAAGTTATCCTTTATTCAAAGACTTATATGTTCAAAAAAAACCAATCCAAATAGAAGGTGAGTTTACTTCAATTAATTATCAAGCACCAGAAGGAAGATCACCTTTAGAAGTTCACAGGAATTATGAGCAAGCATTAGAGCGAAAGGGCTTTAAACGAATAATTCAGTTACGCAATGAAGATACATGGGGATTCCCTGAGTATATCAAAGTTTCAAATTTACCTGATGAACATAGAAGGGGAACTACTGGCACAGCTAGTACCAGTCACTATACGGCATATCAAAAAGGTGGAATTGGAGTAGCTATCTACACCTCCTCTTACTACGGAGAACGTACCCATACATTACTTGACATTATTGAAAATAAAGCAATGGACGAGGACATGGTCAACGTCAATGAAGATATGATTAAGGAAAAAATAAAAGCGGAAGGAAAAATAGCTTTGTACGGAATCCTTTTTGATACCGGCAAGGCCACTATCCAACCAGAATCAGCAACAACACTTCAGCAAGTTATTAATTACCTCAACAACAATAAAGATGTACAACTCTATGTGGTTGGGCACACGGATATGACTGGCAGTTATACTATGAATCTAGAATTATCAGACAAACGTGCAGATGCTGTTGTAAAATATTTAGTGAAAAATGGAAGTATAAGTGAACGAAGACTTACCCCAAAAGGAGTAGGGCCCGTTGCCCCCGTTGCAACTAACAATACCGATAAAGGGAAATCAAAAAATAGAAGAGTGGAGTTGGTACTTAAGTAGTCTTAATTCTTACTTATTTCCAAATAAAAATCCCAAATTTTCAATGATGAAAATTCGGGATACTTGCATATTTTAACTTAAGACTAAATTATCTTTGAATCATAATTTTAAATTGCTGTGGTGCTTTTTCATCTTGAATGACTTCTAAGAAGTAAGTACCACTTGAAAGATCAGATGCATCAATCGTATTTTGATTTTGCGTCAATTGTATCAACTGACCATTCAAACTAAATATCCGTACCTCAAAATCAGCCGTTGGATTATTTTCAAAATCTATCTGAATAAATTCAGTTGCTGGATTAGGGTACACTCGAATATTTTCTGCATCCAAGTCTTCCGTATTTGTACTGCTATCAGGTTTTACCAAAATCGTATGCGTATGGTTAGCATCACAAGTCTCGTGGACATCCATATTGATTAAGTGAATGTGTACATCGTGGTAGCCTTCTTCGGTGTAAACGGTAGTTGGCGTATTGTGATCGGAAATTTCTCCATTTCCAAAATCCCAATTCCAATGTGTCGCTTCGTCGGTCATACCTTCAAATTGTACCTCCTCTCCTACTACCACTTCATCGGGCGCCATCACTGCTGGGGTGAGTTTGTTGCTATGAATGTTGGTCGTATAGGTTTCACAATCTCCTTGGTAGCAGGCCTCCACACTTACCTCGAAAGTTCCATTGTGCGGAAACTCGTGGGTAGGTGATGCTTCGCTGGAAGTGGTGTTATCTCCAAAGCTCCAAGTCCACGTATCCACCTGCATCGTATCTGGTGTAGCAAAACGTAAAATACCATCGCAAATCTCCGTATTAAACATTAGGATGTTATTGTTATTATTCGATACCAACGCAGTACCAGAAGTTTGGCAAGCATACGTTAATTCAAAACCACTACCATTGGTTTGGAAGTCGGTGTATTCCACAATCGTCAAACCCTCACCCGATGCAAAGATGGTATTTCCATCGTTTGGTAACTCTGTTCCTGTGTAGAATCCAATCAGAGGTGCATTGGTAGTTAATCCATCGTAAACGGCAACGTAATCATTGAAATCATAATCAAACTCTGAAAAAGTAATACCTATTCCCGGTTGGTAAATAGTGACGATCCCAAAATTATCATCTAAGTAATTTCCATTTTCCCCACCCGAATCGTACAAAATTCCTCCACACGAACTAATGAAAACGGGTGCAATCTGAAAACCTCCCGCAGGAATCTGAGTGATAGTACAATTAGGATCAACTTGGACATCAACGGATTGAATCTCCGTATCGCATCCTACGTCGTTACAAACAGTCAACGATACATTGTAAGTACCAGAAGCAGCGTACTGATAGGCAGGATTGGGTTGGTTAGAAATAGAGCCATCCCCAAAATCCCAGAACCATTGATCCACGTCTCCTACACTTTGGTCAAAAAATATCACCGCCTGATTGGTACATAAAACTGTATCTGCCAAAAAGTTAAAGTTAGCAATAGGGGCGATGGGGTCACCACTACAAGTAAATGATGCCGCAAATCCACTCAGCTCCACAAAGTGATTGGTGTATTCTACTAAGGTCAGCACGCCCGAAGTAGCAACTAGGGTTTGCCCACTTAGCTGCGTCCCGGTGTAGGCACCAATGAAAGTTCCATTTATTTGATCGCCATCATACACGTAAAGAAAATCACCGTGTTCTTCGTAGTTAAATTCAGAAAAAGAAATAGTTACCGACTGTGCTCCCGGAGGTGCAATGATAAGTGTACCAAAACTTCCTTCTACGTAGTTGCCGTTCGCACCACCTGAATCGTAAACATTCCCCTCACAAACAGTAATGGTCTCTACTCCGTGGTTCAACGGAATATTTTGCGCGTAACAATCTGTATCCACGGTGATGTAATCGGTCTTAGTGATCGTTTCACATCCCAAACTATTACATGCAGTCAAGGAGACAGTATAAGTTCCAGAGTTGGCGTAGGTGTGAGATGGATTTTGTTCCGTAGAGGTATTTCCATCCCCAAAATCCCAGTCCCAACTGGTAGCTACATTTGCGGTTAGGTCAGAAAACTGAACGGGAAGATTACCGCAGACAAACTGCTGTGCAGCAAAATCAGCCACGACGGGTGCAATGACGAAGAGTGTAATGTTTACATCCGCTGTGGGCTGCAAAGGATCATTGGTAGCTACCGTAACTGTAATGTTATAAGTTCCCGTAGATAACCCAACGGAACTGACGGCGATGCTAAGGGCTTGTGTACCACCTACGCCTACTGTCCCTTGGTTAGGAGAAACGATGGAGTTGCCTTCCGTGGGGCTTCCAATGTCGGTGATGAAATCAAAGCCATCGGTAAATGATCCTTGCTGTACCACTTGTCCGGTAGCCCTGTCCGTGATGGTAAAACTTGATAACGCACCATCCCCAAAAGCATCAAACATCTGAAGGGTATAACTTTCTGAGGGGGAAAGACCAGTTAACTCCTCGGTGTAAGTAGTGGACGCATCGTAAAATATGCCCCCATTATCCGACGCTTGTACTACACTACCCTGACTGTCCAATAAAAACCAGAAGAACTCACCACCCCAATTATCCGTAGTAAACGTAAAATCAAAACCAGTTCCATCCGTAGTTGAAGTA
Source organism: Bacteroidota bacterium (assembly GCA_039027925.1). Taxonomy (GTDB): domain Bacteria; phylum Bacteroidota; class Bacteroidia; order Chitinophagales; family Saprospiraceae; genus CAJQQY01. The sequence continues at coordinate 2,581 of JBCCJE010000279.1, read as the reverse complement.
GCCGAGTAGTCCAAGTCTGCTTGTCCTACATTTCCAATGTTGACCACGAGATTAGAATCCTGACCTTGAATTAATTCCAAAGTGAAAGCAGTTGGATCAATTGTCAATGACGGAGAGGGAATTCCATTTCCTACTAAATTGACTGTAATATTATCTCCCGCATTATTGATAATGTCAAAACTAGAAGCGTAAGCAACAGTAGCCGTGGGCGTAAAAGTGACTTCGATGGTTTGCGTAGTTCCAGGAGCTAAATCGTAATTGTCCGTTCCGCTTAATACGAAAGCGGGGTCACTACTAACAATACCACTTACCGATAAATTATCCGATCCTATATTTTGGATGGTAAAAGTTAAGCTGGGAGCAGCTCCGATTTGGACATCCCCGAAATCTAACGTCGTTGGATTCACCGCAATGGCAGGCGTTCCGATCACATTGAGGGTTACTGGAATACTGCTACTACTTTGGTTAGGATCGTTAGAGTTGACGATGATTGATCCTTCGTAAGTACCGCCATTTAGATTGGTAGCATCCAAGGTCACTTCGTAGTCTATGCAAGCACCAGGTGGAATTGTTGTCGGTATATTTTCTACATCTAACCAATCTACAATCCCGGTTGCGTTAGGATCAAAATTAAAGAAGTGAGCAGGTATAATATATACGGCATTAGGTCCAGTCTCTAAAAATAATTGGAAAAGAAGATCACCCGTTACAGGATCATACCACAATACATCTTGTAGGGCTTGTACCCCACTAGGCGAATACAAGGCAAAGTAAATATCCGTACCAAAGTCACTCACGTAAAGGGTCTCTTCGTACAATTGGTTAGGCCCGTAGGTCTGTGTACTTTGTTGAATGACATTAAAACTCTCATCCAAAACTGCCCAACTAAAGTCTGCACCATTTTCATTGGTTAAAAAACCTACGGTAATTCCTGAACCACCACCTTGACCGATGCTACTTAAATCTACGGTCAGATCTCCCGTTCCGTTGTTGCAGATGGTAACATTTTGTGTACCCATTGTGCCGGCGTCTATAGTTACATTGATGCTATCGGGATTGATGGAAATAGCGGGTGCTTCTTGTACGGTGATAAAAATATTTCCAGTAGTATCCGACCCACTACAATTGGTAGCAGAAAAAGTAACTTCAAATGTCCCCGTACTGTTATAATTATGCGTTGGATTTTGCTCACTAGAAGTATTTCCGTCGCCAAAGTCCCAACTCCAAATGCCCGGATTATTGGTACTCACATCGTTAAAGGTAACCGCCCCACCAAAAGGAATGGCCGTAGTACTCGCCGTGAAAGCTGCCTCGGGCGCACTTGCCGATCCATTGGTTTCCCACGTCATGGCAAACCCACTAAAATTATTTTGATGGTCTGAGGAAAAATAAACTATGATGGAAGAAGCAGGGAATGTTATGGTCTGCCCCATGCTCGGAAGGCTCTGTCCGAAATACGTTCCAAGTGGAGTAAAAGTGACAGGATCGTAAATGTAAAGCGCATCGTGATTATTCGCTGTGCCTCCTAAATCAAACTCCGTAAAGGTCACGGAGATACTACTGCCGCCCGGTGGATCAATTAAGACGCCACCGTAATTTCCCTCTGTGTAATCTCCCCCTGGCCCTCCAGAATCAAAGAGAATGCCGCTACAAGCATTGATCGTATCCGACCCAAAAGTAGGCATCACAAACCCATTGGTACAGAGAAAACTATTAGGGTCGTAGTTGATCGCATCGTTGACAGCAAAGGTGTCACACCCATTGGCATTGCAAGCAATCAATTCGACAGAATATACTCCCGCCGCAGCGTAAGTGTGGGTAGGATTTTGCTCGGCAGAAGTATTTCCATCTCCGAAATCCCAATTCCAAGTGTTTGCAAAACCAGTAGATAGATCAGAAAAATTAATATTTCCTGTACAGGATAAACTTGGGAAACTAGCGTTCGCAACGGGTGGCTCGGTGTTCGTCTTACAAGCAAACTCCATGGCAAAACCACTAAAGTTGACCATAAAGTCACTTTGGAAAGCAATTACTACCTCTAAGCCCGGCACGATGATCGGTTGTCCATTATTGGGTAGCTCATTGCCAGAATAAAAGCCGATGATATTGCCACTCAAGCTATCCCCTTCGATGATAAAAAGATTATCAAAACTGCTCTCCAGATCAAACTCCGTAAAGGTCAATTCTAAATAATCACCAGATGTACCGCTAATATTTATCACAGCACTATTATCACCGGTATAATTTCCGTTGGGACCACCACTATCGTAAAGGATACCACCGCAATCCGAGATGGCCAGCGAACCACTTTCGGGAGCATTGTAAGTATTTTGTCCGAATAAAAATATTGGGAAAAATAAAAGTAGAGTAAGTATTTTCTTTTGCATGATATAGTATTTTTATTTACTACTATATATGCGGTGGGGCTACGATTGGTTGTCTGGAGTTTTGTAAAAATCTTAAAAATACTCTAAGCTGGACTTTAGCTACTTATGCAGCTCTAGTAGCCATGAAAAATAAGTGATTAATCCATTTTGAATTTAAATTATATTTCTGGTTTCTTTGGTTTCACCGGGATTGG
>JBCCJE010000278.1:0-6822 GCA_039027925.1 Bacteroidota bacterium | reverse complement strand
GCTTTAAGAACTTTTGCTTTACTTATTTGCTATCCCACGAAGTTCTCAAAGCATGGTGCTAAGCAGTTACGAAAAAAGATAAAACTAATCATAATGAAAAAAATATTTCAAATCTTACTCCTAGCGACAGTTGCATTCGGAGTGTTGAGCTTCAGCTATACCAATGAGGAAAAGAAAAAAATCAAATGGTACTCTTGGGAGGAAGCGGTTGCGGCTAATGAAAAAAATCCAAAACCTTTCCTGATAGATATGTACACTGACTGGTGCGGCTATTGTAAAAAAATGGATCGAACGACCTTCACGGATGATGAACTCGCCAAATATCTAAACGACAATTTTTATCCCGTCAAATTGGATGCGGAACAAAAAGAGGATATTATCTGGCGTGGCGTTAAGTTCAAATTGGTAAAGGGAGACAGAAGAAGCTACCACGAGTTGGCTATCTCCCTTGCGGAGGGTCGTATGTCTTTTCCTACTTTTATTTATTTGAACGAAAAATTCGAAAGGGTGATGATTTCTCCAGGATACAAGAATGCGAAAGATATGATGCCCGAACTGGTTTTTACCCAAGAAAAAAAATATACAGAAATGACGTGGGAGGATTTTAAGAAAACGTATAAGTAATTTAGAATGATGAATTTAGAATGATGAATTACTTACCCCGAAACTTCATAGAATTTTGAATCTGGAATTCATAATTCTTAATTCATAATTTTTAATTCATAATTCTTAATCAATTCTGCAGTGCCCATATCCACACTCCTTCGGCGTTAAAATAGCCGACCTTATCGCCTTGTTCTACTCTGAATAAGCCATTGCCGGCGTAACTGATAAATTCAAATTCTGGTTGGACGATGATCTCTCCGTCCAAATTGGAAAGCCCACTAAAGCCATCAATTTTTACTTTGGCAAAACCCTTTTCGAACGGCTCAATTTTATCATATTTTGGAGCAATGATCGGCATACCATTTTGGTTGATGATGCCCCATTTTCCATCTTTTTGTACGATGGCGATACCGTGTTGGAAGGCTCGGGCGTAGTCATAGTATCCTTCGTAAAATCTAGCTTCATCCGTAATGAAATAATAATTCCAACCAGCATCTCTAATCAATCCTCTACGATCTGAATACCCTACTAACCCTCTGATACTCGGCGGAATAATTTCATTGCCTGCCTTATCAATCACTCCCGCATTGGGTGTTCCTTGATAAACGATGGCAGTACCTTTATCAAAATCAAGACACCGAGAATACTTCAAAGGAATGCGCTCATTGCCTGCTTTATCAATGAATCCACACTTGCCATTTTTTTGTACCGCCGCCAATCCTTCCGAAAAACTAGAGGCCTTCGAGTAATTGGCTTCGATGATGATTTCTCCCGTTGTATTGATAAAACCGTAGCGATTTTTATGCTTGACGGCGGCAAGTCCCTCTCGGAATGGAAAAATCTTTTTGAATTTTTTCCCATGAATCAGATTACCAGTTTGGGTGATAAGTCCGTAGCGGATGCGATCATTACCAATTTGTACAATGGCGATACCTTGATCGTTGAAAGCGTGAATATGGTTATACTTGGGGCGCAAAAAATAATCCCCCTCCACATTGATAAGTCCGTACTTACCATCCACGACTACTCTCGCCACGTGATCCTCAAAATCGTAAGCCTTACTGAATTTTGCGGGAATGACTTTTTCGTCTTGATCGTTGATGTAGCCAACTCCTGATCCCGTAGCCACCCAAGCTAATCCCGATTCAAAATTTCCCACTCGGCGGTATTTAAACTCAATAATGATATTCCCCATCCGATCAATAAAGCCCCACTTATTCCCTAACTGGGCAGCAGCGTAGCCTCCCCGAAAAGGTTTGACTTTTCTGTACCGACAAGGAATAATTTCATTACCTGCCAAATCCGTAAATCCCCAACGACCGTTGCGAGCCACAGCTAGTCTATCGCCACTCAGCGCACCAATTTCATCGTAAACTAAGTTGACTGCCATTTCCGCTAGGGTATCAATCAGCCCGTATTTCGAAACATTTTTATATATTTTAAAAATGCGTTCTTCCGTATTTTCCAAAAATTCAACTCGATCGTACGCACAGGATAACAATACTTTTCCGTGATTATGAATCACGCCAGATTTTCCATTTTTTTCTACTACACCCACTTCATTCACCATGTTTTCCGCAAAGGTGTAAGTTGGTTTTATCACTACTTTTCCAGCAGTATCCACGTATCCCCAACTGCAATCAGCGCAGATCATCAACGCGGCATCTCTAAAGTCCTGATCGTGTTGGGTGTAGTCCGTCATGTGGCTAGGAGACATCAGGTGATCCAAGTAGTCCTTGACTTTACCTAGCCCCTTTTCTTTATTTTTTAAATTTCCTGATAGCTGTCCCCGCATACTCATCCGCGCTACCCCATCGTGGAAGTCATCAATAAAAGCATAATCCTTGACGAGGTAACTTCCGTTTTCGGCGATCAGTCCGTGCGTTCCATTTTCGAATACGACACGGGCAGCGGGATAGCCTTTTCGGAAATCAGACAATCGAATGTCCAACAACTCCACGGGGGTAACTAACAATCCATTGACATTATTCACTACGCCAAAAATCATATCGAAGCGATAGGTGGTTCGATCAAAAGTGTATTTATTCCATTTCTCGATACCGACTAGGGTATAGTTCACATCCCGGTGGGGCTGCACCCAATCAAAAACGGGTTCGATATGTACACTTCCGTCCTCTAGTTTTCGTAGTCCCCATTTATCCTGACTAGCGTCGTAGTACCATTCGAATTTTTCCAATTGGTAATCACTCGCATCGTTGGGATTTTCGGACGTATTATTTTTTTTCTTACCTCTTATTTTTAGCGTCCTGTGATTTTCGAATTGATCTTCGCTTTTTAAATTTCCCAGCTCATCAAAAATCAAAGCCGTAAATAAACCTGCTTGCGCCGCCTTTGCCTTTTCCCTTTCTACCTCAATGGTATCAAATTTTGGAGCGACTTGTGGTTGCCCTTTTCCGTTGATGATTCCGAGTTTTCCATTTTGCTTCACTACTCCGATGTTGTACTTGGCGGGGGCAATGTACTCGTACTCCAAAGAAACGACCTCCCGATCATACGTTCCTACTACGCCCCATTTTCCATTGATATTTACCCGAAATTGATCTTGGTTAAACGTATGAATTTCATCGTACTTGACCCCGAGCACCTCTTTTCCCAACCAGTCAATCAGTCCTAGTTTTCGATTATTTTTGACTAGTACATATTTTTTGGAAAAAGTATAATAGGTGGCGTATTGCCCTTCAGTAATGATTTTTTCTTGCTCTACGGAATAAAGAAATATTCGACTATTGGCAATGAGTTTGATAAAATTATCAGAAAGATTAAAGAAGGACTGGAAGGAAGGTCGAAAAATTAATTGCCCTTTTTTGTTGACAGCACCCCATCTTTTATTTTTTCTAAAAAAAACCAAATCGCTACTGTGGGCTTTTATTTCGTCGGATTCGTTGGCGATAATTTCTTCGCCTTCGAGGGAGAGTAGCCCTAGCTTATTGGCTATTTTGGTTTGGAAAAAACCACTCAGCCATTCAAGTTCATCGTATTTTGCGGGGGTAAGAATTTTTCCATCAATAGAAGCTACACCCCACTTTTGATCTTTTTTGAATCCGATAAATCGGCTTTCCCAAATCCGAACTTGCTCGTAGTCGTTACTCAAAATAATTTGTCCATCCACATTCATTACCGCCCACTCCTGCTCATCCAACACACCAAACAATAAAGAATCTAAAACCTTAACATCGTCAAATTTTGGAGCGATGACTTCCTGGCCATACTGATTTAATAGTCCGATACGACCGTTACGTTGCATGGTTGCGTAGCCAAATTCTTTGAAGGTGCCAATGGCATCGTAGCGAGGAGTGATGACAATTTTGCCCTTGGTGTTCATCATGCCCCACTTGCCGTTGAGTTTTACGGGGAGTAAGGTTTCGCTGATAGCCTGCTTAGTATTACCAAGTTGCCCAGTTGCAAAAAACCAGATGAATACCATAAAGAAAGTAGTAGCTAAAACTCGCACGCCGTGGTTAACTTGTGGTGGTGAAAAATTTTACAACATGTAAACGGTGAAAAAACTGAAAAAGATTAGAGAACAACTTTTAAATTCTGTCGAATTTTTTGATCTATAGCTAAACAACGAAAGGATACAAAAATAAGTATTTTGAGGACAACTTCTTATTTTCGGTTAATTATCTTTACGCTTTTTTCATACATTTTCAGAAAATTTAAAATCAAATATCTATGAATAACGAGCATCCTAAATGGAATTTTCAGGAGTTTTCGGCCTTCTTAATGTTGTACGCCGCTCACGCAGATTTGGAAATGACGGAAGATGAAAAAGCGGCAATTTTACAAAAAGTGGATCAAGCTACTTTTGATGTCATCAACGAGGAATATGTCCAACTATCGGATAAGGAAAAAATTGATTTGATCTTGTCTTATAAGGGGGTTCATTTTCCGACGGCCGAAAGGACTAATGAACTGCTCAACGTACTGAAGGAAGAGTTTTTGGCGGATGGCAAATATAGTTTGCTGGAGCGGAACTTGATGATGATTATGAAGAAGTTGATGTGAGGAGTGGAATGTCGTCAACTTAGCGATAGTCTGCGAGGGTAATTTCAAAATTCCCCTCGCAGTTTTCTCTTGAAGTGAAAATAAATTCACGGGGTCACGGGAAGTGACCCCGTGAGGAGTGTAAAATAAATGAAGAACCTAAAATTTCCAGTTACTCAGCATGACTTGGCTAAAATCAGTAAGGTGCCGATCAATGGGCAGATACTTATTGATCGCTTGGAAAATATAGGTTTTAATGCTGCTTTGTTTTTGGACTATTTACGGAAACATTTTTCTTTGCTGGATCAGGAAAAAATAAATGTGACTCATTTTTTTTTAAGAAAAAGAGCCAACAAATTTTATCTGAATAGGGCGATGGTTGACACAACAGAGATGTCGGCGGATTCAGATTTTCCGATGATCTCTAACGCTACGGAAGTGCCTGATGCCTTGGTAGAAAATCATTGGATGGGTAGTTTGCTCTTTAGAATTTTTCATTGGGCGATTAAAGATGATTTGGAGTTGGCCTTGAAAATATCCGTTCAGTTCCAACGACTCACGCCACCTACTCCGCTTCACCAATTGGAGGGGTTTCATTCATTTATCATTGTTGATCGAAAAAATATCAAAGGTGGGCACTCTACTATGAGCGATCACTCGGGCGCAAAAATTATTGATCGTACCTTCGAGCCAGGAGCGTTTATTTTTCAAATGAAAAAAAATGACCATAACAATGCTTCTCCGTCACTGCTCCACGAGATGACTTCATTAGAAAAAAAGGATTCAAATTCGTTGGAGAGTTGGCTGGACATGATGTCGTTTAGATTGGAGATGGCAACTAGAAGTCAATAGCTTTTAGCTACTGTAATCCTACGAGGATTATATCAAAGGTATCTCGGCGGTCTGCGGAGATAATTTCAAATTGAATGTCGTCAACTTTAGGATTTGTTCGCACGAGGCAGTTTCAAGTTTCCATTATAGATTCAACAAAAATTAAAGAAAACTGCGAGGGGAATTTGAAATTACCCCCGCAGACCGCCACTAAGTTGACGACATTCCACGGGAAGGGACCCCGTGATGTGGAATGAGGCTTCGTCTAATGAGGTGCCGTAGCGGAAACTGACGCTCACGCTTAGTTGCTCTCCTCCTTTTACTTTTACGGGATTTTTTAGTTTTACTACGGTCGGCGGCATGAGGCTATCTGTACCCGTAAAATTTGCACCTTCCGCACATTGTACCCACGAGTTCAGGTAGGCGCAATTAATTGTTCCGCTTAACAATGCTTTTACGGAAATATTTTTTTGGATTAGTTGATCTTTTTCTTGGTACAAGTTGATAGTGTTTACGATTTTTTGATCAGTCATCAGCGTCGGTAAGTGATGCGAAAACATGATGGGATAGTGCTGGATATCCTCATCGAATTTTGTATTTCCCAACTGTATCCAATTGATAATTTTTTCGGGAATGAGTTTGCCGCTAGGTTTTAGGAACCTACGAAGGTGCTGAAAAATTTGAACTTGATGTTCGTTCGCACAGTAGATACTCATATTTTCTCCGATGATAAAATCTACTTGCTCGGGGAGTTCGACTTGCAAAGCGTCACCTTCGATGAATACCGTTTTTTTGTCCCAGCCATTTTGCTTTAATTCTTTTTTGATAAACTCCGAGAGGTTCGGATTACTTTCAATGAGGTAGGCTTTTTTGACGTAGGGCAAAAACAGTTGGGTCAACGCTAAAGTCCCAACACCTACTTCGCAGACTGTTGCGTCTCTTAGATTATCATAAGATCGAAAGGCATCCCTGAATGCGCCCACTCGAACTTCATCCGTCTCCATGATTTTGTAATACACCTCCGGAAAACCGAAATGATCGGGATCGAAGGTTTGGGCTTTGAGTAGGGCATATTTTAATTGGGGATAGGCAGTGATGATTTGGGAGAGGAAGTTTTTGTTCATTTTATGTTGGATTAAGAGGTGAAACGGTGGTTGTACATTTCAATCAAGTCCCAGCCATTTTTCTTCCAGTTGAGCTAATCTTCCACTCGACTCATCATCATCAATATTTGGCAATTGTCCGTTGGGCCATTGTCCTGCAACTTTTACATTATTTTTGGATAGGAGTTCTAAAAATTTAATTCGAAATTTTTCGAGCTTAAATTTTTTGAAATAAAAACTAATTTCTTCTCTACTAATTCTAATACCTATCTTTTTT
>JBCCJE010000277.1:0-6834 GCA_039027925.1 Bacteroidota bacterium | reverse complement strand
GTGGAATTTAAGATCAAATAGAGGAAAAATCGTGTATTCCACCCCCCGCCCCCGCCAGCGGGGGAGAATGTCGTGCTTCTAGAAAAAATGAGGTTAAATTTCAACATTTTGATCTCTTATAAAATAGAAACCTACCTCCGAAAAGTATTGTATTCCATAAAGTCCACGAACTTTCTGCAATCCATTATAATCAGGAATTTCTATGAAAAAAATATGCTTCCTTTTTTCATTTTTCATTTTTTCCTGTCAGCCCAAGGCCGACATGAATATTTTACAACAATTAATTTACAAAAATAAAAAAGAGCTAGGTGCACCCGCCGAAGATCCCGAAAAATTCGAACTCCAAATCATTTACACCCAAGTAGATAGAGACCAAAACAATACACCTACATTTACAACCCATCACTTCAACTTGGATGACGATCAATATTTTTATCCTGCAAGTACTGTGAAAATGCCAGCCGCTTTTTTGACTTTAGAAAAGTTAAATCGGCTAAAAATAAAAGACCTAGATAAGCATACACCTTTTAGAGTAGATTCCGTTCGTGCGCCGCAGACAAAATTAATGTACGACTCTACTGCCCAAAATGGATGGCCCACGATGGCCCACTTGGTGAAAAAGATTTTTCTAGTGAGCGATAACGATGCGCACAATCGGATGTATGAGTTTTTAGGACAGGAATACTTCAACGAAGAACTTCAAAAAAAAGGATTCAACAATACCAAGATCGTACATCGGATTGGGCCAAGTGGTTTTCCCTTTGACTTCGAAAACAATAAATACACGAATCCATTTACATTTTACGAAGGGGACAGTATCGTTTACAAGCAATCCGAAGCATTTGCTGCTAATCCTCCTGCGCTTCCTAAAATGAAAAAATTGATGAAGGGAAAAGGCTACGTGTCCAATGGGAATTTGGTAGCAAAGCCGAAAGATTTTTCTCAAAAAAATAGATTTGCGTTAGCGGATATGGAGCAAATGTTGAGAGCAGTTATTTTCCCCGAAGCAACTCCCGAGCGTCAGCGGTTTGACTTAACCCAGGATGATTATCAATTGTTGTACAAGGTGATGGGGATGCGTCCGCGCGAAAGTCAGTTTCCTCGGTACACTAAAAAAGAATACGACAGCTACGTAAAATTTTTTATGTACGGAGATTCCGAAAAGCCAATGCCCGATCACATCAGGATTTTTAACAAAGTAGGTTGGGCTTACGGCTATTTGTCCGATGCTGCTTACATTATTGACTTAGAAAAAAATATTGAGTTTTTCTTAGCGGCAGTTATCCACGTCAACGCTAACCAGATCTTCAACGATGATAACTATGAGTACGAAACCATCGGGCTGCCTTTTTTGTCTAAGTTAGGAAAAGTGGTGTACGATTATGAGGTAAAAAGAGAACGGGCGCACGTTCCAGATTTAGCAAAATTCAGAATAGGATATTCAGATTAAACAAAAAAACAGTTGGAAAGAAAAGATTATAACAAAGCTTTTTCAAAAGAACTGAAAAAGCTCAACGCTGCGCAAAAAATAGCCGTCAATCAGATTGAAGGGCCCGTCTTGGTCATTGCTGGCCCTGGTACGGGGAAGACCCATATCCTCACTTCTCGGATTGGGCGTATCCTCCTCGAAACCGACACCCAACCTCACAATATTCTTTGCTTGACTTTTACGGATGCGGGGGTGCACGCCATGCGGGAACGCCTGCTGGAACTGATCGGACCAGAAGCCCACCGAGTTCACATTTTTACTTTTCATTCTTTTTGTAATAAAATTATTAAGGAAAGAATGGAACTGTTTGGGCGGCACGATTTAGAACCTTTGAGCGACTTGGAAAGGGTGGAGATGATTAGAAAAATTGTTGATGAACTCCCACAGGATCATCCGATCAAGCAGGGGAAAAGAGATCGGTATTTTTACGAAAGTCAGTTGTACGATTTATTTCAAAGAATGAAATCAGAGGACTGGTCGGTTCCCTTTGTCCACAAAAAAATTGATGAATACCTCGATAGCTTACCTACTCGCCCCGAATACATTTATCAGCGAAAAACTAAGACGGCCAACAAGGGCGACTTGAAAACGGCGAAACTCGAAGAACAATCAGAACGCATGGAACGCCTACGGGCGGCGGCGGCACTTTTCCCTGCTTATAGCCGAGCGATGTACCGTGCTAGGCGCTATGATTTTGCGGATATGATTCTGTGGGTACTGCGGGAGTTTGAACGGAACGAAGCGTTGTTGAGAAATTACCAAGAGCAGTACCTCTACTTTTTGGTGGACGAATACCAAGATACGAATGGCTCGCAAAATGCCATCCTTCACCGACTGATCGAATACTGGGATAATCCCAATGTCTTTATTGTAGGTGATGACGATCAGTCCATTTTTGAATTTCAGGGAGCGAGATTGAAAAATCTTTTGGACTTCCACCACGATTTTGAAGAAGACCTAACATTAGTTTTACTAAAAGATAACTACCGATCTTCCCAAAAAATACTAGATAGCTCCAAGGTGTTGATTGACAATAATCAGCATCGAGCCGTTGCAATTTTGGAGGGTTTGGAAAAAGACCTCAAGGCAAAAAACAAAACATTTGCAAGAACGAAAACGCTCCCTAAAATTACCGCCTACCCCAATCGGGCACACGAAGATGCCGACATCGTAGCGAAAATTGAGCAACTACAAATCGAAGGATTTCCGCTGCGGGAAGTTGCCATCATTTTTGCGAAGCACAAGCAGGGAAGAAATATTATTGACCTGTTGGAGAAAAAAGGAATCCCCTACAATACCCGCAGAAGTGTCAATATTTTGGAGCAACCTATGATTCAAAATTTGCGCTTATTCCTAGAGTACATCGCGGCGGAGTACGCCAAGCCTTACAGTGGGGAGTACCTATTCTTTAAAATCATGCACTTCGATTTTTTACAAATTGAGCCACAAGATTTAGCGAAGCTGAGTTTTTACATTGCCAAGCAAGAGAAAAAACCGATGTGGCGAGACTTGATTGCTGATACCCAAAAAGTCTATCGCTTGGATTTGGAAAATAATAAGTCCGTACTTAGTTTTTCAAAATTGCTGAACCAACTTATCGGTAGCTACGGTAATTTAACTTTGCCAAGTTTGGTAGAAAAAATTGTAAATCGGAGTGGACTGTTATACCAAATTTTGCAACAACCCGATAAAGAATGGCAGGTGCAAGTCCTCTCTACTTTTTTGGATTTTGTAAAAATAGAAACGGATCGAAATCCCCGCATTACCCTACAGCGTCTTTTGGATATTTTAAAAAATATGGATGACAATCACCTAGCGATTGGGGTGAATAAAAGTGTAGTGACGGACGACGGCGTCAACCTGATGACTGCTCATAGTTCCAAGGGATTGGAGTTTCAGAGGGTATTTATCATAGATGCCGTAAAGGATAATTGGGAGCCGACGAGGAGTACGAGTGCTTACCGTTTTCCCATGCCCGATACCTTAACTTTTTCGGGAGAGGAAGATGCGCTGGAAGCCAAGCGGCGACTTTTCTACGTGGCGATGACGCGCGCGCAAGAAGAACTACACATTTCATTTGCACAAAAAGATCAGAAGGGAAAAGCGATACAACATACCATTTTTGTAGATGAAATTACCGCCAACTCCAAAGCGACCATCGAATCCAAAGAGCTAACAAAAAGTACCCTGCTGGATGCCCAAATCCTGCTACTCAAAGAATCCGAAAATCCACGTATCCCCGCAACTGATAAAGCTAGGATAGATGAATTGCTAGCTGATTGGACGATGAGTATTTCTAGTCTCAATCAATTTATTCGCTGTCCGTTGAGTTTTTACTACGAAAAAATTCTTCGGATTCCGACTACTTCTTCGGAGGCGGCTGCCTTCGGTACGGCGATGCACTACGCGCTGCAAAAGCTATTCGATGTCATGCGCTATTCTAAAACTAAGGAATTTCCCGACGTTCCATCGTTGGTCAGATACTTCGAAGAAGACATGTACCGCCAACGTGGGTACTTTACTACTAAAGAATTTGAACGACGTATGGAAATGGGAAAAGTTAATTTGAAAAAGTACTACGAGCAACATATTGCTACTTGGAAAAAAGAAGTACAGACGGAGTTTGTGGTCAGAAATGTAGAAGTGGAAGGTGTACCATTGACTGGAATTATTGACCGTTTGGATTATTATCCCAACAATGCTGTACACATTGTTGATTATAAAACGGGTAGTCATAACGATACTAAAATGCGACCACCTACTTCCCGAAAACCTGAAGGTGGCAACTACTGGCGACAACTTATTTTTTATAAAATTCTCTTAGAGGCTGCCCAGAAAAGCAAACCGCAAAAAATTCAATCCGCTGAGATCTCCTACCTCGATCCCAACAGTAGAGGAGAGTTTATAACAAAACAATTACAATACGATCCAAAAGATACTTCCGTCGTCAGAGACCTCATCAAATCTTCCTACACCAAAATCAGAAACCACGAATTTTACGAAGGATGTGGAGAAAAAAGTTGTCCTTGGTGTCAGTTTGTAAAGCGGAACATTCCGCAGGATTCTTTGAGGGATGTGGAAGTAGAGGAATTGGATGATTGAAAGAAGTGATTTTTGGATGGTATCGCTCCGCTGATTGCTTGCTTGAAAATATTGAAATTTTAATAAACGTTTTTTAAACATCTAAATTCAAACCTATGAGTACAGCTGAGATAAAAAATGTTCTCCACAAATTAGTTGTTGAAACCGAGCGCCATGATATTTTAGAAAAAGTGAAAGTGTATTTTGATCTTCTAAATAGTAGAACAACGAATTGGTGGGATGACTTGGGTGAGCAACAGAGAAATCATATTCATCAGGCTATTCGGGAGATTGAATCAGGTAACTTTTCTGCTCGTGAGGAAGTTCGGACAAAAATCAATGCTGGGTCTGCCCTGAAAATTGCTCAACAACGATTCAAAAAAGAGGAAGAAAACAAAAAACAAGAGGCACGGTCACGGCCTAGGGCTGCCTAATTTCATTTTCGTCTTTAGCATCCATTTTGACCAAATCGTTTCAGGTTGGAGTTGGAATAGGCAAGTATATCTATTTCGAAAAAAATACCTTCTAAAACAATACTTTTACGGAATTGATAAAAGAGAGAATAAGGAAAAGCGAAATCGCTCTATTCTATGCAGTTTCGCTTTCCCAAATTATATTTGGTTGATGGTTGACCGGTTGACCAAACAAGGTAATAAAAGTGATAAAAAAGATTAGAATTGTTAAAAAAAAGATTTGACTGTTTTCATTGCGTAAGTGTTAATTGGTAATATAAATTATCAGCCATCTCCACTAGAATCTAACATCACTATATCTATGTTTTTAATCTTTTCTCATTTAATCGAAGTAAAGTTCTAGCTTGCTTTTTCTTTGTCAGTATGTTGCCTAATTACGAAGTTTAAGATATCCATAACAAATTTTGATTTTCTTAAAATTTCGTTGAAATCAATTAATTAGCACGCTAGAAGTGAGGATATGCCCGCATTTTAATACTAATAGACTTGTTAAGCTATGATTATCAGGAGAATACGATATTTGCCCTAAAAAATGATAGCTTATCAAAAGATAAAAACGGAACGACAATTTAAAGCATCAACGGGAAAAGGTAAAAAAGAATTTGAGTTACTATTATCAGATTTTGAAAATTATTACAAAACGAAACATGATCAGACCTATGAAAAATACATAGCAGAAAATGTCATAGAGATTCCAAAGTTAAAAACCTTAGGCGATGCTTTGTTTTTTGTATTGTTTCAAATGAAGAATGATTTAACATGGGATAGCTTAAGCGTAATATTCGAAATGTCGAATGCTTCAGTATGGAATAACTTTAACACTCTTTCAAAATTGCTAGAAGAGATGCTAGAAAAAAAAGTGATGCCTAAGAGAAGTTATGCTAGTGTAGCAGAATTCGAAAAGCATACATCGCCTGCCGAGGAAATAATTTTTGATGAAACAGAAACTCCGATAGATCGCCCCTAAGGTAATGATAATCAATGATTAACAAGTCTATTAGTTGGTCAAAATATCTTAATGCTGTCCATTCACAATGAGTCCATTAGCAAAGTTAACCGTACAGGTAGAATTACTCTAGTGCCAAGTCAGACTTTGCAATTGATTTTGCTCACGTAGGTTTTGTGCTTGCACATTTATATAGGTCTGCCCCTTGCTCTCAATGATATAATGGATTGGTTGCTCTGCCAAAGCTTATATACGTAGACCATTGACGTAAAGGGCATCAAAAACGGCTAAGATGGCTTCATCATCACCTAAAGCCGTTCTAATTTGTGGGATGATACGTTTGGAGGCATTAAGTTCACCGTCATTTTTTGTGCTGCCATCTTGTTTGATAATAACTTCGCAAGCAACTGGAAAAACGGTGGATTGATCAGGATGGATAGCTACTGCCCTTAATAACTGATGATCGTAACTTGTCTTTCCATTGCGATGATGCTTGACCATACATTGAGGACATCCTTTTCTGCTGGAACAATAATGCCCAGTACCATCAACCGATACCGCAATATATTTTCCCAAAATGTAGCATTGGGTCAATACCGCTTTTGATTTAAGATCATCTAATTGAGGTTTGAATAAATTTTGCAATGCTTGGGGATTGACCTCATCTATATTTTCTCGTATAGCAGTATCTCCTGGCAAAGATTTTACTCCATATACTTGATCAAGATTTTCTGCCTGAACACTAAATTTATTGCGGAAAGAACTCAAGGACGAATCCTTTAAGTGAAACATCGAAAAGGCTAAGCTTAAATAACTCGGTAATTCATAGGTATAATTCGACCTAC
>JBCCJE010000276.1:0-6865 GCA_039027925.1 Bacteroidota bacterium | reverse complement strand
TCGAGAGCCAACCCCCTCTAGTCCAGGTCCCGCATTTCCACCGTATTCAAAAATAGCGTGACAACGAGTACATTGCGCCCCTTCGTGTTCGTAAAAAATAGCCCTACCCCGCTTGACATTTCCACCAGCTAGTGTTTCTCTAAAAGTAGCCAACGGATCATCTTGAGGTTTAGCAGATTGGTAAGAAGCCAGCATTTGGAGTACCTTCTCATCTTTACTCGTAGCGGCAACGTCCAAAATATCCAATCTGATTTCGGGTTTGATTTTTTCAGCTTGCAGCTTAGCCAGGAGTTCTTGTAACAATTTATTTACATTTTCTCCTTCCAATTTTTCCAAGGCATTCAGAGCAGTTTGTTGTTCCTCCATCGCCCCCTTCTTTATGATTTGTTCAAAGAGTTGAACTGCTGCCGTTTCCGAAATATCAGACTCTGGCAAAAGGGCCAAAGCCTTGGATCTCACTTGCGTACTTTTATCCTTCAACGCCACGTTTAAGGCCTGCTCTAACTCTTCGGCATTCAAAATCTGAATGGCAGCTAAGGCGGCAGTCCTCACTTTTTCCGATGAATTTTGCCGCAAAAAAACCAACAAATCTGTTGCCTTATCTTTTAATTGGAATTTACCGATGAGTTGGCAAGTAGCCACTAAGATATTTTCACTCTTGCTTGCTAACAAGCTATTTACACCTTTCTCCATTTTTTCCTTGATGGCTTGAATCGCTCTTTCTGCTGTACCTCGGTGCCGACCATCCACCCGATCAAATACCGAAGGTTTGCCCCAAGTGCTGAGGGCAGCAACGGCTTCGGCGCGCATGGCTTCGGGCGCAGTCGTGAGGTTGGCATACTGTAACAATGCCATTGCATTTTCGTTTTTCCCCACCCGCAGGTTAGCGTTGATAGCCCTCCGCAGCAAAGGCTCGGAGGTCAGGCCCTCTTTTCCCAAAAGGTTGGCAAGGGCAGGTAAGGCTGCTTCGATGGAAAAATCATCGTTGATTCCTCTAGCTGCTTCGGCGGCAACGTACTCATCTTGATCGTTCAAAAACTCCGCAATTCCTACGTGTTCCATTCTTCGGAGTGCCACCACGGCCGCTACCCGCACCGCCTTGGAGGAATGATCTTTGAGAGCGGTTAAAGCCGCTGCATCGCCAATTCTTCCGAGGGCAATCATCCCGCCCATTTGTATCCATTGATCTTCGCCGTTATTGGCTTCGAGGGTTTTAAGGATAGCAGGTACAGCGGCTTTAATTTTTAATCTGCCTAAGGCTTCCATTGCGAAAAATTGAACACGGGGAGCAGCGTGTCCAGTATATTTTATCAGCAAATGATGGAACTCATCATTGAATCCGACATCTCCGATCGCTTTACAAGTTTGTGCTAAAACTTCTGAATCTGTATCCCTTAGCAGTAGTTGGAAAGTATCCGTGTATTTATTGTTTTTCCTTGCCAATTGTCCAATCCCCCAGATGCCGTGTATCCTAGCCAACTGTTCATCGGCACTCAAAGCTGCCTTCGTGAGTACCTCGTACCCTTTGTTTTTTCGACTGACCAACTCAAATTGAGCCTTGGTTCTGACCCGCATATCTTGATGCCCCAAGAGATCACCCAATTCCTCCAATGGTCTTTTGGAAAAATCTGCTTCAATCAATGCCTTGGTGGATTTTCGAATGGCTGCATTGCGAGTATCCTCCTTATCTAGTTTCCAAATCCTTCCTTCGTCCTTAGTGCCCCAACCATTGATCCAATCCCCGAAGTACAAAGCCCCATCGGGTCCAAAATCTAGCCCAGTTGGTAACAATCCACTTACAATAATCTGCGAAGTATCCAAAGCAAATCCAGCACCATCAGGATTCAGCGTAAAAGCGTGAATGGGAGATCGGGAAGGGGTGCCCCTAAATTCCGCTACAAAAAAATGATCGTACCAATCGGGACTCAACGCCGTGCCTGGATTATAGACCATCCCCGTGGGCCCGTTGACAAAGTTTTGGATAGCAGGTAAAAAATAAGCCGCCTGACCCTCCCAGCGAGGAACGTGCATTTTTTCGTCCATCCACACCTTATATTTGTTATTATCGGGATCGGTATATTTTCCAAACTGCCAATTGATTCTCCACCCCGTATCCGAGCCATCTATCAAATACACCAATCGCTCTCGCTCGCCGCTGTGGTCGCCGTCGTTATCTACCGAAATCAAATTTCCAAATTTGTCAAATACAAACTCGTGGGTATTTCGAACCCCCATCGCAAATACCTCAAAGTTGCTACCGTCGGGTTCGCACCTGGCTATCACTCCCCGATTGGGATATTTCCATTGTTTGCCATCTTTGTCCACGACGTTCATACCGATGTCGCCTATTCCCCACCATACTCTTCCGTCGGGCCCCATCGTCACACCCGACATACCGTGTCCACTAAATCCGATGTGAACCGCAAATCCGTGACTCAATGACTCCGTCTTATCGGCAATGTCATCACCCGTGGCGTCGGAGGTTTTCCATAAATCTGGACCAACAGAAATGTAAACGTTTCCGTAGGCATACTCTACCCCATTAGCAACGTCGGTAATCTCATCACCAAAGTCTTCGATGTACAATTTGGACTGATCCGCAAAACCATCTTTGGACTGATCGCTTACGACCCACACTTGCTCTTTTTCTACGGCTAAATCTCTCCAATCCCTAACGCCATCATTATTCAAATCCTTTAGAAATTTGGTGGATGCTTTGTTGTCTGTCTCGAATGTTTTTTTCAAAAAAGCCCGACGATCTTCTACGGACTGAAAGGAGATGGAGGCGGTTATCCAATTGCGATGTCCCCGCACATCAAATTCAGAATTGGTTTGGCGGGTAGCACTAGTGTAGTAAATTCGTCCCTGAGGATCTATGCTAATCGCAATGGGATCGTGCACCAACGAATCAGAAGCCCAAAGCGAAAGTTCCAAACCTTCGGTCACTTCCACAGCGGCGTCTGCTCTTATTTTTTTGGCGAGGGCTGCTGCTTTTTCGGGTTCGAAGTGGACAATTTTAGTAGGATATTTCTGAATAGGTTCTTCTGCGCAAGAGGAAATAATCAACGCAAAAATCAGGAAAGCAAATAAATTTTTCATTACTCAGTCATTTGTTTCTAATACAGTCAAAAAAAATAAAGATAAAAATTTACTTTGCCTTACCTTTATTATTTTGGAAAAAATCGTAAGCCAAGTCTGTGTTTGGCCTTTTAAAAATTTTGTTCCACGTTGCTTTTAAAAAAGATTTCAGAATCGGCATTTTACTCGTTGTACTTGGCGGCAATTCTCTTGACCTATTGGGTAAAGGACAATGCTTTTTTTTGGGATACCATTCAGTTAGCTGCTCGCCATGCGCATTTTTATTTTGAAAATAATTTTGAATCTTTTTTTCTTCCCGAAGCTATTGACAGCGGACACCCGCCTACTTTTGGTATTTACTTAGCTGTTGTTTGGAAATGGTTGGGCAAGAGCCTAGCTGCTAGTCACTTTGCTATGCTGCCATTTTTGTTAGGTATTATTTTTTTTACCAAAAAAATCGCAAACCTTTTTTTCCAAAGTGCTCAATGGCAATTTGCGTTTGTATTGTTATTAATGCTTGATCCCTGCTTCCTTGGGCAAGCTGCGCTAGTGACACCCGATATTGTAATTGTATTGTTTTTTCTGATGAGCGTTTACGGCGTAGTAAGTCAACGTAAGGTCATTTTGATGATAGGCATTATCGGATTGAGCCTGACAAGTATGCGTGGCTACATGATCGGAGGAGGTATTTTTCTTTTTGATATGCTCAATGAATGGCTGATCCATCGCCAAAAATCACTTGTTCTTCTTTTTAAAAAAATTATTCCGTACCTACCGGGAGGTATGCTAGCCATTATCTTTTTGGGGTTGCACTATCAACACACCCGCTGGATTGGCTACCACGAAGGTTCGCCTTGGGCGCCCGCTTTTGAGCGAGTTGATCTGATGGGGGCTGTAAAAAATGTGGGACTAATCGTCTGGCGAATGCTAGATTTCGGAAGGGTATTTTTGTGGATAGCAATTCTTTTTATTGGAATAAAATTTTTGCGAAAAAAAATAAAACTAGATGCTACCTCCAAACAGTTACTTCTACTCTTTGTGGCTTTGATCATTTTCTTGTGTCCGAGTTTGATCATTCACCAAAACCTGACGGGACATCGGTATCTATTGCCATTATTTATTGTAGTTGATTTTTTGGCGATGTATTGGGTTTATTATTTGACAGTTAGTCTTCGCCAAATTATACCTCCCCAACGAGTGAAATCAACATTTCAAATCCCGTTCCTCACCCTCATTTTCCTAGGACTTTTCACGGGAAATTTTTGGGTGTACCCCAAGCAGATTGCCCAAGGTTGGGATTCTACTTTGGCGCATCTCCCCTACTACGATCTTCGCAATCAAATGAAATCATACCTTCACAAAGAACAAATCCCTTTCGAAGCAGTCGGCTCGGTTTTTCCCAACGTAGTCCCTTTTCGGTACACCGACCTCGAAAACACGATGGACAGTTTTTCCAAAAAGGATTTAAAAAATCAGCATTACATTTTTTACTCCAATGTCTTCAATGATTTTTCTGACGACGAACTAGAAGAATTGGAAAATCATTGGCAAATCAAAAAAGAGTTTCGGAAGATGAATGTGTGTGTTGTGTTATACACGAAGGAATTGAAAGTTGAAAATTAAAAGCCGGTCTTTGCTGGCAGGCAGGTTGAAAATTCTTGTCCCGATACCTTGATGTGAGTTCCGTATGTAGTCTCCAATAATTTTTTAATCCCGATAGGATCGTGCATGTTTTAGTTAGGTAAAGTTGGTCTGAAGATATGCCAAATCTTAGAGATTTGGCATATCTAAATAGTAACGAGGGGTGGAGGGAAGCATTTTCGATTTTCTCCTGAGGTTTTGGGACAAGCATTTTCAATTTCCAAAAAGGATTGTTTACTTTTGTGCAGCTTTGGTTTTCGAGCAATCGAAATTAAAAGGGAATTCGGTGAAAATCCGAAGCAGTCCCCGCTGCTGTAAGTTCTAAACAACGCTTTTTACAAAGGCCACTTTTTCTTTATAGAAATGGGAAGGCGTAAAAAGTAGAATAAGCCAGAAGAACTGCCAAGGCTATTTCGTTTTCAAAAACTTTCGGAGGAAAAGTTGAACGATAGATTATACTTTTTAGCTTTGGCAGTAAGAAATAAGTAGGTTAGCGCCTGCTCTGTATTTCTTAATGTTACCTACCCTAGAATTTATTATCTACGATCATCCAGTTCTCCTTGGTTTTTAGATTTCGTAGATGTTTTTCCAAAAAAAATCATCTTTTATTTTTTGTCTGATTCCTAATGGAAATGGTGGATTGGTGCATAAGCCACTCCTAAAATTAGGATAAAGGCGCCTTAACATCATTTTTTAAAAATCTAAATAACAAGGATTATGAAACAGTTTTTTACACTTCTTTTTGCTTTTACATTTACTTTTTCCATGGCTCAGTTAACCACCGCTAATTTTGAGAATATCCAAATAGAATTGGACTCCTTTAACAATGGTAGCGACAGCAGCGGTGGGTTTTCGAGCGGTGATATTTTTTTACCCAACTCTTTTGAAATCTCATTTGGTTACGAGTCGTGGACCGGTTGGTCCATTTCTAACACTACGGATGTGACTACCCCAGGATTTGATAATCAGTACAGTTCAATCACGGGGGGGGGACACAACGGTTCTGACAACTACGCACTTGCCTACACTGCAGGCGGTAGCGTCAATCTTAATCTGGAGGGGAATGCCCAAGGGAAGCCTGCTCTCGGTTTTTGGGTCACCAATGGAACTTATGCCTACCTGAGTATGCTCGAAGGAGACCAATTTGCCAAAAAATTCGGTGGAATCACAGGCGATGATCCTGACTTTTTTTTACTGACGATTAAAGGATTTACTGGAGGAGCACTCACTTTGGATAGCATTGATTTCTACTTGGCGGATTTTCGCTTTACGGATAATTCGCAGGATTACATTGTTGACGAGTGGACTTACATAGATCTTACCAGCTTGGGGCCAGTTGATAGTTTGACCTTTTCCCTAAGCTCCACGGATGTAGGGACGTTCGGAATGAATACGCCTGCTTATTTCTTTATGGATGATTTTGAGACTGGGAGTGCATTATCCGTAAATAGAATTTCCGAGGATTCGCCGTTCGAAATTTACCCAAATCCTACGACTGATTTTGTACTACTCGATAATCCAAACGCCAAGATCACGGATATTTTTGTTTTTGATATTAACGGAAAACTATTGTTGTCCGATAAGACCGCTGATGTACAGCATCAGATAGATTTGCAAAAGTATCCAAGCGGGACTTATATTTTAAAAGCGAGAGTAGATAATGAAATCTATTCGGAAATGCTGATTAAACAGTAGCCAAAATGACGACTTCACCAATTATCAAAACTTGCCAAAGGTGCCAATCCACATTCGATTGTCGGGTGGGTGACGTTGGTAATTGTGGATGTGCGCAGGTAACCGTATCACCCGACACACACGTGTACTTGTCCAAGACCCATTACGATTGCTTATGTAGCAACTGCCTGAGCACCGTCAACAAAATAGTAGCCAAGACTAAGGAAATCCCTTTTCCTAAGCGTGGTCAATCCTTAATTGAAGATGTCCATTTTTACAAAGAAAATGGGTTGTTTATCTTTACCGAATTCTACCACATTTCCCGTGGCTATTGTTGTAAAAATGGATGTCGCCACTGCGGATATGGCTACAAAACTCACAAATCTTAGAAAGTAATTTTTAAATTTGTGTCATTGTTTAGGAATGGTGCATTAATAAATTTACATTTTATGCGCAGTTATTTTTTCTTTAT
>JBCCJE010000275.1:0-6869 GCA_039027925.1 Bacteroidota bacterium | reverse complement strand
GTTTTAAATCGCCCTTTCTTTGCGATATTTATTTTTTTAGCACAAAAACTTTTACGGATTTGAAGTGGGGCACGGTCAATCCGATTATTCTACGTGATCCCGAATTTAAGCAAGTCCGTGTCAAAGCCCACGGGACTTATTTTATCAAAGTCAAAGATCCGAAGGTATTTTTTAAAAATTACTCAGGCACTAAGGGCGTGATTAAAATTCAAGAAATCGAGAGCAGCCTGCGGGATATTATTGCTCCAAAATTTGCGGAGGCATTGGCGGAAGCGGAGGTTTCAGTTTTGGATATGGTAAAAAATTACTCGGAACTAGGAGAGCAAGTCAAACCCATCTTACAGCAAGATTTAGATCCGTTTGGTATTGAGTTGGTCAAATTCCAAGTATCCAGTACCTCACTCCCCAAAGAGGTGGAGGCCTTCTACGATAAAATGACGAACATGAATATGGTGGATGACTTGAACAAGTTTCAACAATTTCAGACTGCGCAGGCTATGGAAAAAGCAGCCGAAAATCCAAGTGGTGGCGGAAGCGAAGGTATTGGTATGGGCATGGGATTCGGTATGGCAAAAATGATGATGGATCAACAAAATCCCGCTGCTAATCCTGCCGCTTCGGCTACCAATCCCGCTTCCTCCAAGGCGCAAACTAGAGCGGAAATACTGGATACCCTAAAGCAATTGGGCGAATTAAAAACTGCTGGAATCTTGAGTGACGAAGAATTTGAGGCAAAAAAGAAAGAACTCCTAGCTAGGCTGTAGCCCCCACAGATCAGCGTCTGTAGCTTTGTGATCGGTCATCCTGAACCTTAAATAATGAACATCAACGAAGATCCTCAATACCTTTCTGCTACCGTACAATTGCCCTGTCCTTCTTGTGGGAGCCGATTGCACTACTCGGCTCGTACTAAAAAAATTACCTGTGAGTATTGTGGTTATCTGGAAGATATTAACGAAGCCAATGATCAGGTAGTCGAAAAATCCCTCAACGCTGCGATCACGAAAGTCACGGATTTTGTTCCCGAGCAAAAAGGTAAACGCGTGTACGATTGTGGTAACTGCGGTGCTCAGTTTATGGTGGACAGCGATCAAGTCACGATCAATTGTGGTTTTTGTGGCTCTACCAAGGTGAACGTCGAAGCCTTCGATCATCAGTACATCGAACCCTCGGGCATCATTCCTTTTTACGTGAGCAGATCAGAAGCTGATAATATTTTTAAAAAATGGGTAGGTCGAGGTTGGTTTCATCCTACCAAATTAAAACAACTCGACGAAGTAGAACAACTGCACGGGGTGTACCTGCCTTTTTGGACTTTTGATGCCCAAGCCAATGCGGAGTGGAGTGGAGAAGCGGGGCATTACTATTACGAAACCAGAATGGTGCGGGTGAATGGAAAAATGCAACAAAAGCGCGTACGAAAAATCCGATGGACTTATCGAAGTGGTCGGCTGAGCCATTTCTTTGATGACATTTTGGTAGTGGCCGCCAATGGATTGACCCAAAAAGATGTTGAACGGATTCTGCCTTTTCGCTTGTCGGAGGTCGTGAATTTTGATCCAAGATTGATGGTAGGATGGGAAGCCGAAATCTACAACGTAGAGGTGGACGATGGTTACAAAAGAGGAGAAGTCATCATGGATTATAAATTAAGAAATATGTGCTCTGCCCAACTAGGTGGCGATACCCAACGCAATCTTCACGTAACAAATACAAAATACAACCAAACTTTCAAACACATCATGCTACCCATTTGGTTGTGTTCTTATTACTACAACAACAAATTGTATCACTTCACCATCAATGGTCAGACGGGAAAGGTTTACGGTAAAAAACCCTACTCTTGGTGGAAAATTAGTTTTGCGGTACTGCTCGGCGTGCTGTTCATCGGAGGGGTGGTAGTACTAGCGGAAAGTGGTGTTTTGCAGAGCCGTTGATGTTTGGAAAACTTGATTTGGCAAACTTGATTTGGCAAACTATTGTTAAAACATTTCTATCTGATTGCTTACCTCGTTTTCGTCGGAAATTTCTTTTTTAATAGTTTTGGGTTGGGTCGGTAATACCCTTTTGGTCACGCGCAATTTGTGGGTATATTTTTCGGTATCGACATTAAATATTCCAAAATGATCCACTTTATCTATTCTCACTTTTCCCGAAGCGTGAATGATCTGCCCATCTTCTAACAATACACCTACGTGAGAGATATTTCCTTTTTTATTTTCGAAAAAAGCTAAATCTCCCGCTTGGGCTTGCTCCACAAAATCTACCATTTCACCCACCTCTACCTGCTGTGCAGCATCTCTCGGTAAGGCTATTCCCATCATTTTAAAAATGATTTGGGTAAAGCCAGAACAGTCTATCCCAAAAGGACTACGCCCCCCCCAGAGGTAAGGTGTGTACAAATATTTCCGTGCTATTTTGATGAGTAGTTCTGCGGTGGGTTCAACCGTAGCGGGTACGACGGCCTGTCCACTAAAGGTGAAATGAGTTTCACCCAGACAAAATCTCATCCCGTCGAAAAGCGGTAAAGTGGCGCCCATTGAGATCGGGATAAAATACTCATCGGACATGGCGGCTTGCATTAATTCTAAGCTGAAAGCAAAATTTTCTTGGTAGGACTGATACTCGGTGGAGGTGATGGGTTTGAGTTGTTTGGTATCTACCCATCCGATGTAATGATCCCAAGTACACCGCACCTTTGTCCACGCCTTACCCTTACGATCTAAAATTTCGACGGTTTCTCCGAATAATAATTGAGAAACCATTTCGCTAGTATCAGAAGATCCGCTTCTGACGGGGACAACACTTAGGGGACATACGGCGTAGTTCATAGACTGTTTTTTTAGACCCCTAAAAGTAGTTGAATTGATGGAGATTTCCTAACCCCTAACGCAGCTAAGCTACTACCATATTGATTAAACGCAAAGATGGAGAGGCGCAGAGATTTAATTGGTAAGGAACTAAATTAATTCCAAAGCCTGTACTCCTCTCTCTTCCCTCATCACTCCTCTCTCATCACTCATCACTCATCACTCCTCTCTCCTCCCTCTTCCCTCATCTCTTTTTCTTCCGCTTCGAAGTCGTCTTTTTGGTAGTTATCTTTTTTGATGGTTCAGTAGATTTAGTAGGAGTACTTGGAGTGTTTCCGCTATTGGTTAAAATAGGTTGTAAACCTCGCCAGATCATCCACAAGAAAGCGACCAGTATCGCCAACGAAAAGACGAGCGTGATCATCTTTCCAATTTTATATTTTTGGGGACTAAACTTAAACTCAATTGTGTGCTGCCCCGAAGGAATCCGAAGTCCTCTGAGGGCGTAATTGACCCGAATGTGATCTACCTCGTTGCCATCAACGTAGGCTTGCCAACCCTTGTCGGGGCCATACCAGATTTCGGAAAAAACCGCAAGTTGATCGCTCGTGGTATTACTCTGATAAGTCAAATGATTAGGGGCATAACTGGTCAATTGGATGTTGCCATTTTTCTGTAAGTTCAGCCCATTCAAATAATCTTTATACTCTTGGTGAACGATTGCGGTAGCTTTTGGATTCAACCCTCGCAAGCTATTGATTTCTTCGTTGGGGGTATTCACGATGTTATATTTATCCACAAACCAAGCATTCCCCGCAGCATTTGGATTGGGCAACGGGGCGATGTCTTCTTTCAAAATAAAGTACTTCGTATTGAGCATATTGAATACGGACAAATTCGCCAAGAGCGGCGAGACCTCTGCCATCGGATTGGGGTTGGACAAGGCTTGCCGCAGCATTCTATCTTCTACTTGGATGTGCCGTTCGATCAAATCTTGATAACGCTGTAATTTTGCGGGATGATACCCACCGATGGTTTTATGAAAATAAGAGGTGGACGAAGAGTTGAAAGCATTGATAGAAAGATCATGCACCCTGAAGTTGGGATCAGTATCCTTTAGTATCTGACGATCTACGTCTCGTGGATTTTTATAATCATCGTACTGACTAGGCTTTACGAAGTTATCTGCGTTGAGGTATCTTTTTCCTACGGGAATTTGATCTACCAGGATCAGCACCGCCAAACCTGCTAAGAGAATATTCTGACTAACTTTTTCTTTTAAAAATGCCCAAAGCAAACCCGCCGTTATCAATATAAAAGCCAAAGAGCGAAGGGCATCAGACTGCATCAAACTTTTCCTATCTGCTTTCAACGAATTTAAGTCCATCCCGTAGGCATTCACGTAGTTAGCGTCTCTTAGTGGATTGGTGAACTCGAAAAACGAACCCCCTAGAAAAGCAAAAAACAAACACAATCCCGCCATGATTCCAGTAGCGGCGTAGAGCGATTTTAATAAATCCGCCTTCGAGGTTTTGTTTTTGAGGTATTGCCAAACGGCTAGTGTCCCAAGAATAGGAACAAAAAATGACGTGATGGCTAAGATCGAATTGGGCGTTCGAAATTTATTATACAAAGGAAAATAATCAAATATGAATCGGTTGAATCCCGCAAAATTATCTCCCAAGGAAAGCAACATGGTCAAGAGTACGCCAGCCGCTAGCCCCCACTTGATAGAGCCTTTGACAACAAATAGCCCTAGTATAAAAAGAAAAAACATCACCGCACCAAAGTAAACGGGCCCTGCCGTAGAGACGGATTTTCCTACTGCTCCCCAGTACAAAGGCAATCTTGGATTAGGCCCCAAACTCCGACCTTGTCTTTTTAAATCTTGAACGACTTTGGAATCATTTCCCACGGGTTCGCCGCCACCACCACCTACGACTCCGGGGATAAAAGAAGAAACCAAATCTAACCATCCATTACTGTATTGCATAGCATACTTAAAATCCAATCCATCGGTGTTGCTGCTGGTCTCCTCTACGTTGGCTTCTTTTTCCAAGATGGGAGTACCACGCATGGTGTCCTTGGAATATTCGTAGGTTGTCCAAAGTCCCGATGCGTTGGCCGCTATCGCAAATAGCCCACCGACGGTGAGGTAGAGTACTGCCTTTCCGAAGGCGGGCAATTCTCCTCTTTGGGCGTGTTGAACTAACTCAATCAAACCATAAACTCCCAACGCCATGAAGAGGTAAAAAGTCATTTGAATATGGTTAGAATAAATATTGACGCCGAGTCCAAAGGCAAACAAAATCCCACCCAGTAGGTGTTTTTTTCGAAAAGCTAAAACAATCCCAGCGAAGATAAATCCGAAGTAGGCGAAGGTTCTGATCTTGGACATATGACCCGCTCCGAACAGTACTAAATTATTGGTAGATAGCGAGAAGGCGATAGCACCAATCATACTCAACCAAGCATTCACGCCCAACAAAATCATCAAGATATAAAAACCAACCATCATGCCCACGAAGTACCCGATGGGTCTCGGGATATAAAGGTGGGTTGATTTCTCTACGTACTGAAAGGCATTCGTAGGCTGCACACTCCCAATCTGGTAAGTGGGCATTCCCCCGAACATGGCATTTGTCCAAAGTGTATTTTCCCCAGTATTTTTTTTAAAATCCCGCATCTCCTTCGACATGGCTTTGTAAGAAACAGTATCGCCGGCCCGAACAATCTTACCTTGTAGCTGTGGAGAAAAATAAATAACGGAAACAGATAAAAAAACAATGACAGCCACAACGTGGGGGATAGCTTTTTGAAATAAGGAGGAGGTATTCATATTTATTTTTTAGTTATTGGACTTTAGTCAAATGTCTATTTCAAATCAAATTTTGCTAGAATTATTTGGGTAATTCGATCCGCAGCGTGACCGTCCCAAAAAGGCGGAATGATTCCTTTTTTAGTTTTTCCATTCAGAATATCCGCCAACTTAGAGGCTACGGTTACAGGATTCAAATCACTCAACAATTGGTTAGTCCCCAACTCCACCGTGATCGGTCTCTCGGTACTGCTTCTAAACGTCAAACAAGGTATTTGCAAAAAAGTAGTTTCTTCTTGTATCCCACCCGAATCCGTAATGATAACTTTCGCATTATCCATCAGGTGCAAAAAAGGCAAGTATCCTTGGGGTTCTAAAATAGTCAAATTAGGGACATCCTTGAAGGATTTGTACAAATGAAATTTATTTAAATTTTTGGATGTTCGGGGGTGCATCGGAAAGATGATGGGTAGCTGCTGGGTGGCATTTTTCACAATTTTCAAAATATCATTAAGGCTCTTGGTGTTATCCACATTGGAAGGTCGGTGCATCGTCATCAAGATATACGATTTGGGAGCGATGCCTAGCTGTTGTAAAATATCGTTTGCCTTTGCTTTCTCTCGGAAGTGTACCAACGAATCAATCATCACATTCCCCACAAAATGAACTTTCTCCTTTGGGATATTTTCTTTGGCTAGATGAACCAACCCCGCTTGCTCGGTGACGAAGTGCATATCCACAATGCTATCCGTGAGTACACGATTGATTTCTTCTGGCATCTGCCGATCTCCGCTTCGCAGTCCTGCCTCGACGTGAGCCGTTGGGATACCCATTTTGACAGCTACTATACTTGTTGCTGCAGTGGCATTCACATCTCCTACGACGACGACTAAATCAGGTTTTTCTTCTAGCAAAATTTTTTCAAAAGCCAACATAACGTTTGCTTTCTGGAAGGTATGGCTACCTCCCGCTACGCCTAGATAAAAATCTGGTTTGGGTAACTCCAATTGATTAAAGAAAATATCACTCATCCGCTCATCGTAATGCTGCCCAGTATGCACGATTTTCGAAATGATTTTATCTTCTTTTTGAAAAGCTCTATGCAAAGGAGCTATTTTCATAAAATTAGGTCTAGCACCTACTACACTTAAAATTTTTATCATAGGAAAAATTTATGCTAATTCCATTGATGTATTCACGCAAGGAATAGCTTTCTAAAAATCGCACAAATTTAACTTTTT